>NZ_JBFUKT010000023.1:0-29563 GCF_056400705.1 Paenisporosarcina sp. P5_A11 | reverse complement strand
ACACCGAAGTGCGTTCCGCTTGTTAGTTGACGTTTTGCTGTTCAGTTTTCAAGGTTCATGTGTTGGTCACTGTTTCAACAGCAACTCTTATATCTTAGCAAATTCTTGATGTCATGTCAACAAAAAGTTTTGCTTTTTTATTTACTTCGTTGCGCTCAAATCAGCAACTTAATAAATATATCAGCCTGCATTATAAAAGTCAACACCAAAAGTTAAAGTTTATAATCTTTATTATATCAGAAAGTTCTAATAATTCAAGTGATATTATCATAATAAAATAGAGACATATAATCTTGCAAGTAGTGTAATGAAAAAGAAGAGTTTCTCTACTTACAAGAAACTCTTCTTAGACTTAAGTTAAGAATACAAAGTATAGGATGAAGATTACAAACAATCCATACATAATTGGATGAACTTGCTTCCCTTTTCCTGATACGACCATCGTGATAGGGTAGAAAATGAATCCAAAAGCAATCCCAGTAGCAATACTATAACCTAAAGGCATAGCGATCATAGTTAAGAAAGCAGGAACGGCTATTTCAAACTTCGTCCAATCAATTTTGCCTAATGCCGAAACCATCAAGACTCCTACTATTATTAATGCAGGTGCAGTAACAGCACTCGTAATTACTTCTAATAGAGGGAAAAATAAAATAGAGACTAAAAATAATACTCCAGTGACGACAGCCGCAAAGCCCGAACGAGCTCCAGCTGCAACACCTGAACTAGATTCAATATAAGACGTTGTTGTTGATGTACCTAATACTGCTCCAACTACTGTTGCCATTGCATCAGCAAAAAGTGCTTTTCCTGCGCGAGGAAGTTTATCATCTTTAATTAATCCAGCCTGATTAGCCACAGCTACTAATGTACCCGCAGTGTCAAAGAATGCTACAAATAAGAAAGTTAATACAACAACAAGGAAATCAACAGTCATTAAAGATCCAGGATTGTTAAAAATCGGTTCCAACGCTACACCGAATGTAGGGGCTATACTTGGGACATTCCCAATAATCGCACTCGGTAGCTCTACTACACTAAAAATCATTCCTACTACGGCCGCTGTCATCATCCCAATAAAAATTCCGCCATTAATTCCGCGAACCATCAAAATAACTGTAACTACCAAACCGAAAATCGCAAGGAGTGTCGAACTTTTCCCTAAATCTCCTAGACCAACCATCGTAGCTGGATTACTTACAATAATACCGGCATTTTGAAAACCGATAAAGGTAATATATAAACCAATCCCAGCTCCAATTGCATATTTCAGTTCAGTTGGAATGGCGTTAATAATAGTTTCACGAATACCCGATAATGAAAGAAGAATAAAAATAACACCTGAAACTAATACACCTGTTAAAGCTGTTTGCCATGGAATGCCATATGTCAAAATAACTGTATAAGCAAAAAATGCATTAAGTCCCATTCCTGGAGCAAGAGCAATCGGATACTTCGCTAGAATCCCCATTAAAAAACAACCAATTGCCGCAGCCAATGCCGTTGCCATAAATATCGAACCATAATTCATTCTTAATTCATCTGGAAAATCCGTAACTGAATTAAGTGATAAGGTCAAAGGATTGACTACAAGAATGTAAGCCATTGCTAAGAACGTGGTTAATCCACCAATAATCTCTTGGCGATAATTCGTTCCGAGTTCTTCAAATTGAAAATACTTCTTCATGATTTTTTCCTCCGCGTTGTCGTGTACACGTTTGTTTCTTCTATAATAAAAGCCAACATGGACCAATCTCTCAATCTCTCATTAGAAACTAAGTTTTCGATTCAAGCCTTTACAACTTCCAAGTAGGAATTGCATAGTCTTTTATTATAAAAACAAAAAGGCATGCAACAAATAGTCGCATGCCTCCGATTTTCCTACTAACCAAAGTTAATAGGTAGTAAGAAAGACGGAACGGTCCGTCTTCCTAAAATCGTAGTCGAGTCATTTACGGTAACTCGGTAGAAACTTTCGGGCCATATTCCCGACATTATACGACGACAGTATTTAATTACAATAGTACTATAGCATTTATCATGATTCGTATCAATGATTTTTCCGAACATTATTCAATAAAACGTCGATAAAGTTCGGAAATCACATTCATTTCCAGTTAAACTTTTTATTCCCATCCGATAAAAATCTAATATTACGTTGTAAAGAATACTTATAATAACTAGGCGAGTGGGACCATTAAATATCAAACTTCTAATTTAAAGAAAACCAAATATCAAGGAAATATCCTAAATATTTCATTTGTATCAAACCTGGAATCACTCGAAAACAAAAAAGCTTGGAAACCCTATTTAAATAGGCTCTCCAAGCTTTTAATCGTTTATTTAATTCCTATTCCCATTCGATTGTTGCTGGTGGCTTGCTCGTAATATCATACAGAACTCGGTTAATATGCGGTACTTCATTGACAATACGAACACTGATTTTCTCCAAAACATCCCATGGTACACGAGCCCAATCTGAAGTCATCCCATCGATAGATGTAACTGCACGAATTCCAATGGCGTAATCATACGTACGCGCATCCCCCATAACACCTACACTGCGAATGTCGGGTAAAACAGTGAAATACTGCCAAATGTCTCGTTCTAGTCCTGCTTTAGCTACTTCATCTCGTAAAATCGCGTCTGACTCACGGACAATCGTAAGTTTTTCTTCTGTAATAGCTCCTAATACACGAATTCCAAGACCCGGGCCTGGGAATGGTTGACGCCAAACGATTTCATCTGGCATGCCAAGTTCTGTTCCAAGTGCACGAACTTCGTCTTTAAATAGCGTGTTTAATGGCTCAATTAACTTAAACTGCATATCTTCAGGCAAACCGCCTACATTATGGTGAGATTTGATAGTTTGGGCAGTAGCTGTTCCGCTCTCGATAATATCCGTATAAAGCGTCCCTTGTGCAAGGAAGTCCATACCTTCAAGTTTTGCTGCTTCATCGTCAAATACATAAATGAATTCATTGCCGATAATTTTACGTTTTGTTTCAGGATCTGAAACACCCGCAAGTTTGCTCATAAAACGTTCTTGTGCATCTATTTTAATAACATTCATGTTAAATCCGTCAGCGAAAGTCTTCATTACACTCTCAGCTTCACCTTTACGTAGCAAACCGTGGTCAACAAACATACATGTTAATTGATCACCAATTGCTTTATGAAGCAATACAGCTACTACGGATGAATCTACTCCACCACTTAAAGCACATAATACTTTTTTATCGCCTACTTCATGACGAATCTTTTCGATTTCAAGTTCAATGAAGCTTTCCATTGACCAATCACCTGTTGCTTTACAAATACCAAATACAAATTGGCGTAGTAAGTCGATACCATAAATGGAGTGACGAACTTCTGGATGGAATTGAACAGCATATAAGCCACGTGATTCATCAGCAATTGCAGCTACTGAACAAGATGGGCTAGTTGCGATTACATCAAAACCTTCAGGTGCTACTGTTACATGATCACCATGACTCATCCATACAACTTGTTCGTTAGGAAGGTCTTTAAATAGAGGGTTTTCTTTCACTACAGAAATATCTGATTTCCCGTACTCACGACGAGAAGCTTTTTCAACCTTACCGCCAAAGTGAAGTGACATCAATTGCATACCGTAGCAAATTCCTAGTATAGGTACGTTTAAATCAAAAATAGCAGGATCGACGTGAAATGCATTTTCATCGTATACCGAATTTGGTCCACCAGAGAAAATAATACCGGTAGCATTCATCGCTTTTATATCTTCTGCAGTTATTGTGTGTGGGTGTAATTCGCTGTAAACACCAAACTCACGGATACGACGAGTAATTAACTGATTGTACTGACTACCAAAATCAAGCACGACAATTTTTTCTTGTTCTTTTAACATAGGAGTTACTGACAATTCGTACACCTCTTCACTTGGATTTCCGGACCCTATTATATAGAAAAAACGCGTACGAAAGAAAACCTTTCTACGCGTTCTTTAGCTCTACCACTGAAAAGCCAAAGCGCCGTTAAAGTCTGATACCCTTGCTGCAAGAAATGAATCGGAAACCGAGTTTCTAAAGTTAAGGTGTGACTGACGCTTGGAGTAAGACAAAAATTTCTTTTTTAAAAGGCGAATACAAACAAACGTCCATTTAATAGACGTGATTGCATCCGCCTTTATAGTCAAGTCATTTTCGGCAACTTGGTAGAGACATCCGAACCGTATTATCGGACATATATAAGGGCAAACCGGTCTGTGTAATTTTTCTCAATTCTACATGTAGTTTGCTGTAAAATCAACCGCTTGTACGATTGATTAAATTTTCCCAACTTTCTCTCAGTTTCAACCATTCTTGTGACTCGATTTTTTTGCCGTAAAAGCCTTTTTCATATGCATTGGTTAACGTCTTCATATCTTTTGAACCAAAGAACCCATCTACATAATTTGCATAAGATTGAAGCGTCTGTCCTTCATTACGTGAAATACCATACAAAGAAAGTTGTTTTAATAAACGGTGGTAGCTTGATTCAAAAGAATGCCAATTGTCTTTACGTAAGCGATAATATGGCACCAATAGTTTGGGCATCCATTTATTTCTTATACGGAACATTACAATTCCGAATGCTATTGCGATTAAACTCCATAGAATAATGCGTCCTCGATTATCAGAAATCCAGTCCACAAAACTTTCCATGGTTTCTGTTAAGCGTTCTGAAATAGATTTGTTATCTGCAGCATTCGGTTTCACTGGTTTAGACGGTTGCTTTGGTACGACTTGCTCTTCAGGAGGTTCTGTAGAATCTTGTTCAATATCATAATCAATATTTCCAGCACCACTAAATCCAATAGTTGGTTCAAATGGCATCCAACCGATGCCAGGTAAGTAGGCTTCAACCCATGAATGTGCATTATTGTTTGTTACTTGGTACACTCGATCACCATTGTCATTTTGCATTTGTTCTCCTTCAGCAAATCCTTTTACCCAACGAGCTGGGATATCTAAAGAACGAAGCATGACTACCATGGATGTTGAGAAGTTATCGCAATAACCACGTTTTGTATCAAATAAGAATTGATCTACATAATCTTGGTCTTCTGTTGGAACACTCACATTAGTTTGATCGTACACGAAGCCATTTCTAGGAAAATAACGTTCAATGGCCTTAGCTTTATCGTACAAATTGGTTTCTTTCTCTGTAATCGATTGTGCTAATTCTCGTACACGCTCAGGTAATGCCTCTGGAAGCTGTAAGTACCGATCAAACTCTGCTCCTAATTCACCTAATGAGTCTTCAGATGTTTCACGTAGAGCAGTTAAGCTGTATGTGGGTTCACTAAAACCGATTTCATATTCATTTAATTCCACCGCATCGCCGTTTTGCTGGTATGTTTCAATTTTTTGCGTATTAGTAGAAACAGAGAAACTTGTTCCTTCTTGCGCATTCGCTACAACTGAACCATAAGGATACATTAAGAATGGATATGGTAATTCAAATGTATACTGTGCCATATCTTGATCTTCCACAGGGCCTGTTGGAATACCCGTATCAATAATGTCACCTGCGGTATATTTTCGAATTTCATTTGAAGCAACCGATTGTTCCCAACCTTTTGACGTGTAAGTATCTTTCGTTTCGATTTTCCAGTACTGACCTGTTTTCACAACAGCTTCAAATACTAAGGTAGAATCCGATTGGAATCCTCCCCCTAGTACGGAATCATCTTCACCATAACCAATCTTTCGGATACCACCAGCTCCACTTAATCCTGAACCCGTTCCTTCAGCAAATGATCGAATAAAAGGAACTGGATCATCCCATACAGGATTTGCTTTTGGAAGGAAATAACCGATTGAGCCACTAATTACCACTATTATAATGAGGGGGAAAACAAGAGACCCATATTTTTCACTTGTCACTGATAGACGATTTTGATCGAGAATTTTTGCTACTTTTAATAAGCCAGATAATAATAATCCTAAAATCATAACGCGCAGAATCGAACCATCGCCTACATACGGACTAAATGTATCAAGAGCTGCAATAAATACTACGGTCATAAAGAAAAACAAGAAAATATTCTTACGGACACTTATCCAATGATGAATTAAATAAGCTGTCATCCATAATAGCGAGAAAAATAGTACGGTCCTAAAACTATCCGTAACGGATGGCCAATCTCGGTTGACTAGTGCACTTGTATTGGTAATGAAATCATTGTACAGAAACGAAATGGCTTCTCCTGTAAAGAATACTTCATTCGTGTAAATATATACGAGGATCCAACCAATATATAAAAGTTTACCTGGCCCTGATAACCACCATGGGATGGAGAAAAAACTAAACACAAGACATAGCACGATAAAAGCTAAGAAAATAGATAGATAGTTAGTATCGGTTAATTCCAAGACCGGTAATAACCATTCACGTAGCAGGAAGAACACGAGAATATAGAATACGGCTTTTACCCATTTGTTTTGAAAGTTATTTTTCATGAGCGTCCCACCTCTGTAAAGGCGTTTGCGAAATGATCTTGAGAAAGCACGTGAAGAATCATTCCTCTAGATCGAGCTAACTGATGCATAGTTAGTTCCTGTCTCGATAATTTCTTGCCTTTCTTAACAACGATAAAGACTGTACATTGACGTAAGTTTTTAGCAGCTCTCGAAATTGCCTCAATTAGTCCTGCAGTCAAATCTCCAGTGATGAGTAACACCGATGTAGCTTTTGACATTGCCTGGTCTTTAGGAAGTATTTGCTCGATTGGCTTCTTCAAATCAGCTTCCACTTTGGCCAAGTGAAACATGGTTCGTTGCAATTGATCTTCACCTTGAATTGCTGGGAAATAAAATCGGGTAGCTCCTAAAGACAAAAATGCAGCACTTGCTTGATTTCGAACAACAGCATGCAACACCGATGCCGTCAATTCAATTTGTTCTTCAAAATTATCTGAAGCTTTCCGATCTATTAAGATAAATAAATCTTGAGACTGTCTATCTTCAAACTCTTTTGTTCGTAACGTTTGTGTACGGGCAAATGACTTCCAATGAATCCACGATACTCGGTCTCCCGGTTGGTAGTCTCGAATACCTGTCGCCATAGTCGTATCTTTTACTATCGCGAATGGAGAGGCAGCCGCTCCTTGATCGTAACGAGTTTCAATCGGCATATAAATCATGTCTGTCACGTTCGGATACACAATGACTGTCTGTTTTAGTGGAAGGACAACCGATTTTTTAACCCACCCAAAAAAGTCACTTACCGTAATTTCTACTCCATCAAACGTATGTTCACCACGGGGCATATGATCGATTTCATACGTCCATTCGATCGTTTGTCGTATCCCGAATATTTTAACCGTTTTCAATTGGCTTTCTGCATGACGAATAAGTTGAGGACTTTGAGTCAGTTCTTTAATCACTAAATAGAGCATAGGAAAACGAGAAGTTCTCTTTAATTTTACTGTGACAATAAGCTTTCCGCCTTTTCGTATTTGTGCGGTTTGAATATAACGTTCGGCTTGTATTTTTGATATAGGAATAAAGAAAAACACGAAGGAATATACCGCAAAAGGCAATAATGTATAAAAAATAAACCAGCTTACAAAGCCCCCTTGAAACATAGCAAAGGAAAACGAAAAGATTAATAGAAAGATGACGAACAGAAGACGCCATCCTAGTCCCCACGATAATTTTATTCCCTTCATTGTTTAATAAGTCTCTTAATCGGGACATTTGTTTTCGCTAAAATCCGTTCAACAATTTCTTCTGGTGTAATGCCATCATATCGAGCTTCTGAACGTAAAATCATGCGATGACTAAATACAAACGGTGCTAAATATTGAATATCATCCGGCGTTACAAAGTCGCGTCCCTTTAACATCGCATAAGCTTGTGAAGCTTTCATTAATGCGAGAGATCCACGAGGACTCACACCAAGGTAAACATAAGAATCTTTTCTAGTGCGGTTCGCCAAATCAACAATATAGTTTTTAATGGTATCATCGACTAAAATGTCCTTCACTTCGTTCTGCAATAGAATCAAGTCGTCGAGGGTGATAACAGAAGTTAATTCTTCAATTGGTGCCGATTTTTCAGCACGTTTTAATACTTCAATTTCTTCTGTATGTGTTGGATATCCCATTCGAAGTTTAAGTAAAAAACGATCTAATTGGGCTTCAGGCAGTGGATAGGTACCTTCATACTCAATCGGGTTTTGCGTAGCCATAACAAAAAACGGCTTTGGAATTTTCATTGTCTCTCCATCGATTGTGACCGTCGCCTCTTCCATTCCTTCAAGTAGTGCCGATTGTGTTTTAGGGGAAGTACGATTGATTTCATCTGCCAATACAATATTCCCCATAATCGGACCCGGTCTGAAATGAAATTCCATATCTTTTGGATTATAGATGGATACACCGATTACATCTGACGGTAGTAAATCAGGGGTGAATTGAATTCGTTTGAATTGAGCACCAACTGATTTTGCTAATGCACGTACCATCATCGTTTTCCCAACTCCTGGAACATCTTCGAGTAAGACATGCCCCTGGGATATCAACGCAACTACACTTAACTCTGCTATATTTCGTTTCCCTATCATAACTTTTTCAATATTATCTATGATGGCATGTATCTTCTTCTGGTTGTTCATCTCTCTACTCCCCCATTAGTCCCACTAAGTTATTATATTTATTAGAAAATTAACACATTATAGCACTAGTCTACCTAAAATATACCGTTTTCACAACTTATTAGGATACAAAAAAACACACATAGCAGAAGCTGCGTGTGTTTGATTTTATTTCCAAAATTGGTCAAAGACTGTAATCGGTAAATGACGCTTATGTTGTGAGCGTAAATAATGATTCTCAATTTTTTCTCGAGGCTCGCTTGGAATATCTTTGCCTTCTAAATAATCATCAATATGATCATATGTAACACCAAGCGCAATCTCATCCGGTAGCGCAGGACGATCTTCTTCTAAATCTGCAGTAGGAATCTTAGTATATAAATGTTCCGGGCTTCCAAGAACTTTTAATAGTTGTTTTCCTTGTCGCTTATTTAATCGAAAAATAGGAACTAAGTCAGCTCCACCGTCACCATACTTCGTATAAAAACCAGTAATGGCTTCAGCTGCATGATCTGTTCCAAGAACAACAGCATTATGCATAGACGCAATTGAATATTGGACTTTCATTCTTTCTCTTGCTTTCTCGTTACCTTTAGCAAAATCAGAAAGAATGATACCGGATTCATCAAGAGCTCTTTTGCTTGCATCGACAGCACCTTTAATATTCACCGTATAAATTTTAGTAGGTTGAATAAAATCCAATGCGTCTTGACAATCATCTTCATCAAACTGTATTCCATATGGTAATCGGACAGCAAAGAAAGAATAAGTTTGTTTACCCGCTTCATCATTCAATTCATCCACTGCCATTTGTGCGAGCTTACCAGTGAGTGTGGAATCTTGTCCGCCTGATATTCCAAGAACCAGCCCTTTTAAGAAAGGATGTTTGAGTAAATAGTGCTTCATAAAATCAATCGATATGCGAATTTCTTCTTGAGGGTCAATCGATGGTTTAACTTTCAATTCTTCTATTATGGTCTGTTGTAAGTTTGTCATCATAGTGCCTCCTTAAGCGTAATGCATGCGATCCACCATTTCTTGTACTTCTTGGATATTACGCATTTTGTTATCCCAACATTTTTGACTTAAATCCACAGGATATTCTTCCGGGTTTAAGGAACGTTTGTATTCATCCCATAATAACTCCAAGTTAGAAGTTGCATAATCTCGCATTTCGAACAGTGTTGGATTCTCATAAATAACTTGTCCATTTTCAATTACTTTCGTATGCAGCTCTTTTGCTTCAAAATTCGTCACAAATTTAGATACAAATGTGTGCACTGGGTGGAACATTTTTAAACGTTTTTCTTTAGTCGGATTTTCATCGGACATGGTAATATAATCGCCTTCTGCTTTGCCGTTTTCAAGGTCTATAATACGATATAATTTTTTCTGACCTGGTGTTGTTACTTTTTCAGATGTAGAAGAGATTTTAATGGTATCTTCCATTACACCTTTTTCGTCTTCTATCGAAACTATTTTATAGACAGCACCAAGAGCTGGCTGGTCGTATGCAGTAATCAGTTTTGTACCAATTCCCCACATGTCCACTTTTGCACCTTGGGCTTTTAAGTTTAAAATTGTATATTCATCTAAATCATTTGACACCACAATTTTCGCATCTAGAAAACCAGCTTCATCTAACATACGTCGTGCCTCTTTTGAAAGGAACGCAATGTCTCCACTGTCTAAACGAATTCCGACGAAATTGATTTTATCCCCAAGTTCTTTTGCCACTTGAATAGCCGTAGGAACACCAATTTTTAAGGTATTGTATGTATCGACAAGGAATACACAGTTTTTATGACGTTGTGCATATGCATGAAAAGCTTCGTATTCACTTTTATATGCTTGAACGAGTGAATGGGCATGTGTTCCAGCAACAGGAATACCGAATTTCTTGCCTGCTCGTACATTACTAGTTGCTTCAATCCCACCTATAATAGAAGCACGTGATCCCCAGATTGCCGCGTCCATTTCTTGCGCACGACGCGAACCAAATTCCATAACGGTATCTGTTTTTACGATTTGTTTAATACGACTGGCTTTTGTAGCAATTAACGTTTGATAATTAACGATATTTAAAAGTGCTGTTTCAATAAGCTGTGCTTCTACAAGTGGAGCTTCAATGCGAATAATCGGCTCGTTTGCGAAAACTAGTTCCCCTTCAACCATTGAATAGACATCCCCTGTAAAGCGGAGCTCACGCAAATAACTGATGAAATCTTCCTTATAATCAAGCTCCTCTTGTAAATAAGCTAAATCACTTTCAGAAAAACGGAAATCACGAAGGAAATCTAGTACACGCTCAAGACCTGCAAAAATCGCGTAGCCGTTGCCGAAAGGCAATTTGCGGAAAAACAATTCAAATACCGCTTTACGATTATGTATCCCATCAGCCCAATAGGTTTCAGCCATATTAATTTGATATAGATCTGTATGTAATGCCAGTCCATCATCTGCATATTTAGACGTCATCAAAAACCCTTCTTCCACGTTCATAATTGTCATTAGTATACACCATTTACCCGTTTTGTTATCATTCCTAACAAAAACGCAAACCAATTTAGAAATTGGTTTGCGCTATGATATTTATGTTCCCATTTTTCTGCGTAAATTGCTTACTTTTTTTGTTTGTTGGCTTTGCATTTTTTTCCCGGATTGTCCTGAGTTTCCTTTTACGTTGTTATCAGACGATAGGTTCTTCTTCGCTTCTAACTGTTTTTGCATGGCTTCTTTTAAAGTCATTTTTTTCTTTGGAGCTTCTTGTTCGTTAGTTTCATTGTGTTCAGTCATTTTAAATCCTCCTTTAAACCAAGTGTTGATTAGTTTTGCTTTTCTCTATTATACTCGAAACTCGACGACTACTGGGAATTTTCTGTCCTTTTAATGAAAAAAACACATGCGGCGACTACTAATTATATATTCAGTGCTCTTGCGTCGACCTGCAGCAGCAATTCATCAGTCTGATGATTTATATAGGAAAATGTATCATTTTGTACAACCTGCCGAGTCACTTCGTCTACCTGGAGCATCAAACACCAACTCCTTAGCTTATCAAACAATAAATCGCTAGTATTGCGATGGATTCCATAACCACTATGATTTACTTCTAATAATAAGTGAAAGACAGGCTGGCTAGACATTTTGTACAACCTGGAGCGACACTCCGTCAACCTGGGGCGACATACATCCATTGTATAAGACTATTCGTTATTCTATTGCCCACTCTCTAAGCATATAATCCGCTAACAAGGAGGGTTCACATTGAAAGGAAAAAGATTTAAATGGCTACCTGTAATATTAATCTCATTACTTGCTCAATTTATCATTCTGCAGTTCTTACTTTTTATTGAAGTGAAGTTACTTCCTACAATGTCTTTTGATTTATTAATAAAAATCAATTTCTTCATTATCGCAATTATTGGCGGTCTAGTTGCCATTCGCTATTCCATTAATTCCTCTCGCCACATAGGTGGTGTCTGTGGCGCTCTTTTCATTGCCCTCAGTGAATTATATAGTATGAATTTCACAGTAGATTTTGCATCGATCTTCGTTTTGCTTATTGCCTACTTAGCTGGCTATATCGGTTCCACTTTATACACGAATAAAATTGTCATAACTCGGATTGAGTAAACATTTATATTTGAGTAGAATACGCGTATGCATTTATTAATAGTTTAGGACGTCTGCTCCCTTTTGGTGGCAGGTTCTTTTTATTTATTTTAAGCTTTCAACTTTTTCCGGGATTTTCCATTTAAATACTTTATTGAGCTGCTTATAAATTTTCCCTGACTCTTTAGTTAGTATTGGTCCTAAAATCGCAAGTATTAGTACATAGAGAGCCGAAAATGGTTGAAGGATTGTCATTAGTCCGCCGGCCATTCCTAAATTGGCCATAATAATGGAAAATTCACCACGGGATACAATTGTTAATCCTATATTTGAAGAAGCTTTATGTGACAAACCTGCTTTTCGTCCAGCAATCATACCTGCAACAAAATTCCCGATTATCGTGATTGCTACTGCACCTAATGCAAGCCAGACTGCGCCTCCTAGGGCAAGTGGGTCAATACTTAATCCGAAACTAAAGAAGAAGATTGCACCGAAAAAATCTCTAAATGGGACAACTAAATGTTCGATTCTTTCACCCTGATTCGTCTCTGAGAAAACCAGTCCTAATAATAAAGCACCTATTGCTTCGGCTACATGAATGGTTTCTGAAAAACCAGCTATAAAAAATAATGATGCAAAAATAACAATGATGAAAATTTCATTAGAGGCGATATTGAGTATTTTATTTAAGAACGGCGTTGCCTTTCTAGCGATGATAAAGAAGAGAAGCATATAGCCAAATGCAATTAATACTGAGGTAACTGATCCAATAAGTGATGTTGAATCTCCTAAAATCAATCCTGATATTACCGATAAGTAGACCGCTAAAAAGATGTCTTCAAACATAATAATACCTAGAATCAACTCGGTTTCAGCATTACCTGTTCTTCGCAGGTCAACTAATACTTTTGCCACGATGGCACTAGAGGAAATGGTAATAATTCCAGCGATAATCAAAATTTCTTTTAGTGGAAATCCCATAATAAATGCAAAGAGGAGTCCGAGGGTGAAGTTAATTAAAATGTAAATGGAGCCTCCGGTGACAATGGATTTACCAGATCGAATCAGCTTACCGATTGAAAATTCAAGACCCAAGTAAAACAAAAGAAATAAAACTCCGATGCGACCTAAAAATTCAATAAAAGGAGTACTTTCGATAAATTTCAAATCAATTATTCCGATTGTCGGTGCGTGGGGACCAACTACCATTCCCAATATTATTAGAAGGGGAATGATAGAAAAGTTCAGTTTATTTGCTAGTATTGCTGCAAGCGCAACAAGAATTAGTGCAGTACCAACCTCAAATATCAAGTGATCCATTCATTACCCACCTCCAGTTGAAAAAAGATCTTTAATGGCTTTTTTCACATTTTTTCGTTCACCAGAGATAATCACCATATCCCCTGCTTCAAGGAACGCCTCTGGGCCAGGATTTAATAGTTTTTCCTTATTTTTTTTCATAATTGCAATGACATTTATGCTGTAATTGCTACGGATATCTATTTCCCCAATTGATTTTCCTAAAATGGATGCACCCGATTCAACTTTATACCATTCAATCATAAGGTCATCAAATGCCAGCTCAATTGTTTCAAGTTCTTTCGGTTTATAGACCATTCCACCTAGAATACCTGCAATTTGTCTTGCTTCTGAATCATTAAAGGTCACATTTGAAATACTTTCCTCGTAATCATCGTCATCATAATGATACATTTCGCGACGTCCATCATCATGAATAATAATTACCACCTTGTCCTTATTGTTCGTAATCGTTTCAAATTTTCGTCCGATACCTGGAAGGTCTCTTTCACGAATATTCATCTCTTCTCCCCCTCTTATTCCTTAATTTCCGAATGCAATTTTGCATTATGGATTATTGATTTAAATTTGTCGTCGCTTAAAATATTTTGTAAATCATGCAGCTGTTGTAAATTTGCTTTTGTCATAATGACTAGACCATCTTCTTCGATAAATGCTATCCGATCTCCTTCTTGCACATCTAAAACCTGACGTATATGTTTCGGAATGGTAATTTGTCCTTTTGAGGTCAACTTGGCTAATTCCAATTTTCATTTCCTCCCATCCGATTATTCCTTACTTCCTTACTTCCTTACTTCCAGTTTAACATAACTACTTCACTAACAAAAATGATATGTCCGACTATTTTCCAAACGAAAATAAGCCCACTGTAAATTAACAATGGGCTTATTCCAATTTTTGTACTTTTCTGTCGTTTTCACTAGACTGTATGCTAAAAATGAGAATTAATCTTTTAAATAACTAAATCAAAGATATTTATTAATTAGCTTCTAGTTCTAAAATGATTGGGCAATGGTCACTTCCAAGTATTTGTGGATGTATATAAGCATCTTTCAACAATTTTTCTAACTGATTAGATGCGATGAAATAGTCGATTCTCCATCCGATATTACGTTCTCTGACCTTACTCATGTAGGACCACCATGTATATGCGCCCTCTTGCTGCGGATAAAAATAGCGAAACGTATCAATAAATCCTTCATCAAGTAATGCGGTCATCTTGCCCCGCTCCTCTGCTGTAAATCCAGAGTTACCCTTATTAGACTTTGCATTTTTCAAATCAATTTCTTCATGAGCCACATTTAAATCACCACACATAATAACGGGCTTTACTTCATCTAGTTTTTTCAAATAGTTACGTAATTCATCTTCCCATTCCAATCGATATGGAAGTCTAGTTAAATCTCGTTTCGCGTTTGGGGCATAGACATTGACTAAATAGAATTGTTCGAATTCTAGTGTCAGAATTCTCCCCTCCACCTCTTCATTCGCATCCCCTACTCCATACTTTATGGAAATCGGTTTTTGTTTTGTAAAAACTGCTGTTCCTGAGTAGCCTTTCTTTTCCGCGTAATTCCAATACTGTTCGTAACCTTCTAAAAGCAACTCTATTTGACCCGCTTGTAACTTTGTCTCTTGCAAGCAAAAAATATCTGCATCCACTTGTTGAAAATAATCTAAAAAGCCTTTTTGTACACACGCTCTTATGCCATTCACATTCCACGAAACTAACTTCATATGTAATAACTCCTCAACTTACTCTCATTTTTTAGTATGTACGGACACTTTATATAATTTTTCGTATAAAGTCTAGAGCATATGCTTCAAAATTCAAGAGACCTTTCATTTACATGCATAATCAAGGAAGTCAGATAATAGATTAATTGAATGTATCTTTTTATTAACTCTCATTTTCATACCAATCCCTCTGCATGAAGTCTTATATGGTAACTATGTTATACTTGTAATACGTAATAATTTTTTGGATATTCTGAAAATAATTTACATTTGCTAGACTTATAGTTGTTTTCTATATGGGACAAGTTTTTTTCCTTGACCAAAATGTAAAATCTCTTTTACTCAAAGATACGGTAGTTTAAATAGATTTTGGGAGGAAAACACATGATAAAAGAAACGGCAATCGTATATTGTGAAAGTAATTTTGGAACGATGGATGGAAAGACAGCTAATGGACTGGTTAGAAGTTCACGGAAATTTGAAATTCTCGGAGTTATAGATAGCACGAAAGTTGGACTAGACGCGGGTGAGCATTTAGTGGGAGAGAAAAACGGCATCCCTATCTTCAAAGACCTTGATCAAGCGCTGGAAAAACTAAAGTTTGTTCCGAATCAATTCATCTATGGAATAGCACCTTCTGAGGCTTTCTTGAAAGAAGATGAAAGAAGACTTCTTTTTAAAGCAATGGAGCATGGGATGAATATCGTGAACCCTCTTCATGAATTCTTTACGAATGACACAGAATTTGTACAGCATGCATTAAAGAATAATGTCACAATTCATGATGTGAGAAAGCCTGCTCTGAAAAAGGATATGCATCTTTTTTCTGGACGTATATTAAACATCACTACACCCGTGATAGCCGTACTTGGCACGGATGGTGCCATAGGTAAGAGAACAACGGCAGTTCTACTCGAAGACGCTTTACTTGAACGCGGATTAAATGTCGCTTTTATCGCAACTGGACAAACAGGGTTAATTCAAGGTGCCAAATATGGCGTTGCCATTGATGCTATTCCATCTCAGTTTATGACGGGTGAAATTGAAAACCAAGTCATGAAGGCTTATGAAAATGACAATCCCGATATCATTATCGTTGAAGGTCAAGGAGCTTTAAGTCATCCTGCGTATATAAGTTCTTGTGGAATCATAAGAGGGTCAAGGCCTAGTGCAGTGATTATTCAACATGCTCCTAAACGCGAACATTTAGGTGATTTTAGTTATATGAAAATGCCTACCGTACAAAGTGAAATTGAACTCATTGAAAACTTCTCGAAATCTAAAGTGATTGCGATTACAATCAATCATGAAAACATGACGGATGCAGAACTTGTTAAAACCATTTCAGAATATGAAAAAGATCTTCAACTTCCAACGACAGATGCACTTAAATTTGGGTGCGACAAGTTGATTGATAGTATTTTTGAAGCTTACCCAGCCTTGAAAAGTAAAGAGAAAATAGTAGTTGCCAATTGATTCATCTAGTAACACCAAGGATTGAAATCAATCTGGCAAAAATCGCCCATAATACGGCAAAGTTAGTCGAACTATATGGTTCAAAACACATTAGTCTTATGGGCGTGACCAAAACTGTTTGCGGTGCACCTCAAATTGCAACGGTTTTACTAGATCACGGTATTCAAATGCTCGCAGATTCCAAATTGTTAAACCTACAGAAAATGCGAGATGCAGGGATTAAAGCGAACTTTGTTTTATTAAGATCCCCTGCTTTAAGTGAAGTAGAAGCAGTTATTACACATGCGGATATTAGTATTAATACCGAGCTTGCTGTCATTCGAAAATTATCTGAAGTCGCTTTAAGAAAGAACACTGTGCATAAAGTTATTCTGATGATTGAAATGGGCGATTTAAGAGAAGGCATACTTCCTGAAAACCTTGATGCTTTTATTCAAAAAGTTTTAAACCTTGGTGGAATAAATATTGTGGGCATTGGTGTAAACTTTGCATGTTTTGGGGGAGTTAAGCCAAACGAACAAAAAATGAAGGATTTATCTATACTGGCAAGCGAAATTGAAACGAAGTTTTCTCTTGCTCTTTGTTATATATCTGGAGGAAACTCTGCCAATTATAATTGGTTTATGACCACGAATGATGTTGGACGAGTGAACAACTTACGGTTGGGGGAATCCATTTATTTAGGACGTGAAACCTTAAAGCGTGTAGCAATTCCGGAATTATATACGGATGCCTTCACTTTTGTTACTGAAGTAATTGAATTAAAAGTAAAACCATCTGTACCTTATGGTGAAATAGGTCAAAATGCTTTCGGCATTTTTCCTCATTTTGAAGATCGTGGACAAATGACTCGAGCTATTCTTGGAGTAGGAAATCAAGATGTCCTAGTAGCAGGTCTACAGCCAACATTGGATATTGAGATTATTGGTTCGAGTAGCGACCACACAGTAATTGATGCAAAAGAAAATAATTTAAAAGTTGGGGATGAAGTTACATTCAACCTAAACTACGGTGCCCTTCTATCATTAATGACTTCCCCATATGTATATAAAAAGTATATTGATACCATTTGAATTGATTAACCAGCCCATTTAGGCTGGTTTTTTTATGTTAAAAATATTGATTTCACCCTATTTGTTAAAATTACCGATTTCCAAAGCTAGGAGTTGTTCTTTCATCTCTAATCCCCCACGATAGCCCGCCAATGCACCACTCTTCGCAAGGACACGATGACAGGGTACTGTAATTAAAACCGGATTTGCTCCGATTGCAGTACCAACAGCACGGACGGATCCAGGTTTTTGTAAACGTACTGCGATATCTGTGTACGATACGGTGTGTCCGTAAGGTATTTCTTGTAATGCTTTCCATACGTCCTTTTGGAATGGTGTACCATGGAGGTCGACCGGTTCAGAAAAATTCTTACTTTTACCCGTCAGATAATCGAT
Source organism: Paenisporosarcina sp. P5_A11 (assembly GCF_056400705.1). NCBI lineage: Bacteria > Bacillati > Bacillota > Bacilli > Caryophanales > Caryophanaceae > Paenisporosarcina > Paenisporosarcina sp. P5_A11. The sequence continues at coordinate 11,345 of NZ_JBFUKT010000023.1, read as the reverse complement.
TATCCCATTCGTACAAGATTGCACTTTCATAGCGTTTTCAATCAATTCGTGACTCGGAAGACGCTTTGTCGCCCAGTTTTGAAGTTCTTCCATTCCCTTATTTTGCGATCCTACATAACAAAGGCCTTGAGCTGTAGCAGCGATATACATATTCCATTGCTCATGTATAAGTTGTGTCCAATAAATGAAACTATCGTTACTTTGTTCCATCGTCTGATACCTCCACGAGTGATTTATTTGTATATTCTTTTCTGTATTGTAAGGGTGTATAACCTGTTTTTTTCTTAAAAAGTGTAATGAAGTAAGGAGTATTCGGCAGTCCTACTAGTATACCTACTTCACCAATAGATTTATCAGACGTATTCAATTGGACTTTCGCATGTGCAATTCTCACCATCTGGATATATTCAACAGGTGTCATGTTCTTTATTCGCTTAAATGTACGTTGTAAATGATAGGGACTTCCATGACACATATCCGCAAGTTCTTCGAGCGTCAATGGTTGTGAATAATGGTTATCTATATAGTCAGCAATTTGCACAACCCAGTCTAGATCAGGAAGATGTAATCCCTCAGGTTTGCATCGTTTACATGGCCTGAATCCCTGTGATAATGCTTGCTCGGCATTCTTAAAAATTAATACATTCACTTTATTAGGCTGTCTCGATTTACAAGAAGGTCTACAAAAGATGCCCGTAGATTTAACTGCATAAATAAAGAAGGTATCGTATGACGAGTCATTATGCGTAATTGCTTGCCATTGTTCGTCTGATATTTTGGTAAATGGTTGATCTTCACTTATCATGGAATCACCTCATCTCAACAATAAGTATAACCGCTTCGCATAAGCTGTAGATAGATTATAGATATATAAAAGCAAGATAACGAAATTTATTAGGTGTGATACATAGAGACATGTACGGAAAATCATTCTACCTACGAAGGCATAAGATAAACGAGCAGCTTCTTCTAGAGGAACCTTCGACTCTAGCTATTGGAGTGTCTTTCTCAGGAGGAATGGTGTCCTTCTCCAAGCGAATGGATGAATAAGTGACGCGAATGGATGGAAACCTATAGTGAATGGATGGAAACCCAAGTTGAATGGATGAAAACCAATCTCCAAGTTCGAAGTTTTGCTTTAAAAACGTATACTTTCTAATGGCATAAGAAAAACGAAAACGGGTAATCAAGTGATGAACTTTTTTGAACAGCACTTTTCCTATTACAACAACACCTACAACAAGCAGACCAATTTTTAAGAACACATCATGCTCGATTCACTTCCTTCCATAATTATTTTGAGTATACACTTTGCATACCCTAATAATGGAACACTCATATGTTTCGGCTCAATCCATGTTATATTTTAAAAATACAGATTATATCACTTGCGAATGATGGTAATCTATAGGAGAACGAATAGAGCAAGAAGGTTGTGATAATCATGATACAAGAGTTTCAACATGAAGATATCCATTGCGTAAAGGTAACAGTTTCATTTTCGGGGATAAACATAAATGTTCACCTATACTTCGTGGATGGGTTACTTATTGACACGGGACCTAGTCGTGCAAAAAAAAACCTGATTCCGATTTTTCAAAGCCTACCCATTTCACAAATTGTACTTACACATCATCATGAAGACCATACTGGCATGAGCTCATGGATAGCTGATCACCTGAACAAACCCATTTATATTCATGAAACAGGAGTTTCGGATTGCCAACAACCATCAAATATCCCCTTTTATCGCAGAGTTTTTTGGGGGAATAATACACCGTTTCAGCCAGAACCTATTCCACAAATTATCGAAACTGAAAATCATAATTTTGAAGTGATACATACTCCAGGACATGCACATGATCATATCGTTCTCTTCAACAAAGAAAAAGGATGGTTGTTCGGAGGTGACTTATTTGTAGTCTCTCGGCCCAAAAGTATGTTTTCTTTTGAATCTGTTCCAGTAATGGTGAAATCAATTCGAAAAGTCTTTGACTATGATTTTTCTACTTTATACTGTTCACATGCAGGTGTTTTAGTTAACGGGAAAGAACACTTAGCATCAAAGCTTCAATACCTAGAAGATATTCAAGGACAAGTAAAGAAACTTCACCAGAAAGGAATGAATGCAAAAGAAATTCAGAAAGAACTATTTCCTAAGATTCACGCCATGCAAATCCTATCTGGATTCGAAAATTCACCCCTTCATATGGTGAATTCTATTCTAAACAACGTTGAAAATGCTTAGAAATATGGGATTTTAGTGATAATTGAGGAATTATTGCTTTAGCCATTATTATTGTGTTAGTTGGGATGACATTTGCTGTTTACACGGGTAAGAAGAGGACTTAAATCAATACAAAACTTCATTGATGAATGCAAGTAATAGGATGGAGATCCATCTAGATCAAATAAAAATGACCATCAAATTGATGGTCATTTTGTTAAAAAGGAAACAAAATTCTTGATGAAGTTCTTATTCTTTTACCTATCGTCTATTTACTCTTCTTCATGCTCTTGAGCTTCTTGAGCTTCTTTAAACGCCGCAGAAATCTTATCAAATTCTTCATCAGTTTCGATCATGGATAATTCCTCGCCGTCTTCCACTCTTAAAAAGAAAACATCGATATCATCTTTCGATTCATCTTGAGTTTCTTCTGCAAATCCTACTGCAGCGTATTCAACTTCATCGATAGTTAATGTCCCCAGAACCTCAATTTCTTGTTCCTCGCCATTCTCATCCAACAATACAAATATATTACCCACTTCTACTTTTTCCATTTCACATTCCCCTTTCAAGTCTTTTTTAAAAGTATATACAGTCACCATAAGCGATTTCTCATAGTATTTCAATCAATCCTATATTCATTCATCAATCTTTTTCCAAAGAACATCTACTTTTTACCCTAGAATAAAAAGAGTCAAACCTTATGTGCTTCCAAGGTTTGACTCTTTTCATATCACTCTAATCAAATCTCAGCTTCTTTAAAAGATCCTGAGAATTTTTTATACATAACAGTTCCAATAATTATTACTAACAAAACAACTTGCCCTATCATCGTTTCTATAGAAGGATAAAAACCAATCAAACTGATCACCGGTAAATCATATACAATATGAGTTGGAATAATATTAGTCAATTGCAAAGTGTGCAAACTCGCACCAATGATTTTAAAAGCTAGTATATAAATTAGTCCCGTTGCAACTGCGAAGAACAAGTGTAACGGGATTTTCTTACTAGTCTTAGTAAACACCAATGCAACAATTACTAAAATAGCTAGTGCTATAGCAATACCTAAACCAAATTCGAAGAAAGACATTTTCGGTGCAATCCCGACATAAAAAACAATCGTTTCTGCTCCTTCTCTGAATACAGTTAGGAAACTTAAAAACGTCATCGCCCATACACTTTGCATCGACAATGCATGATTCATTTGTTTCGAAATATATCGGTTCCAAGAAGCCACTGTCGACTTGCTATGTAGCCAGGTTCCTACGCCAAGCATCATAGCTGCTGCAGCAATTCCAACATATCCCTCTATCACTTCTCGACTAGTTCCAATTGTTCCAGATTGAAATAGCGTTGACATTAAAATAGCCGCTACAACACTGACACCAATTCCAGATGCCGCCCCAACATAAATATATCGCTGCATATGTTGCTGACCAGCTTTTTTCAAGAAAGCGATGAGTGCTGAGATGATTAGTAATGCTTCTAATCCTTCTCGCAACAAAATCAGAGCTGAATCCCAAAAACTATACGTCGTGTCTTGTTGAATGAAGTTTATTTGCTGTTTGAAGGAATCAATTTCCTTGGAGATCACCGATGCATCCACTTCATCACGTGACAAATCACTAACTAGCAGTGGAATTCCAGACTCAATATCGGTATACAAGCTTGCATTTTTTGTACGGACTTCCCCTTCCACAGCTGGCCAAATCGTGATGAACTCTTTCAAGGTATCCGCTGCTTCATCATATTTCTCATTACCAATAGATGCTTTACTATCATCTAATAAATCAGTCAACGTCGTTAGCGAGTAATTTCCCGATACTTCCTTATTCTCCACTTTCCCTGCGACAAAGTTTCGAATTGTTTTATTCAGAGACTCAGTTTGCTCATTTAAAACCTTGAGTTCTAACTCGTCGCCAGCTAATGAAATGCGCATGAATGACATTTGCGTTTCAATTTGTCCATAAGCAGCCATATTCTGTTCTCGAACAACTCGCTCATTTTTCGTCCAGTTCTTTAGAAATATTGAATAGGCATCTTCAATGTTATCTTTATTACCAGATTCAATCGCAGTTGTTAAATCGATTAGTGAAGGCTCAATTGCAGTCATAAATTCTGCTCGATTTGTTTCTTCGTCAACAGGATTTTCTGATTTCTCATAGGCAGTAAGCGCTTTTGACAATTTTGTTAGAGCCTCTAAACGTTGCTCGTCAGTTGTAGCACTTGACGCTTGTTCTAATGTAAGATTCACATTAGTTACTTCTTTCCCCTTGGTTACGTTCAATTGCTCCCATGCAGTTTGGAAAGCCTCGATTGCTTCAGCAGCTTTTGCATCATCGTCATTTTTTGTGCTCATAATGGCATCTGTAATCGCAATATATAAAGTTCCAAAAGACTGTGCAGCAGAGACGTTGTTTTGAGAAGGAACAACGAGCAACATAGTCACGAGACTAAGTATCTTAAAGTATGTTAAAAAGTTGCTCACCGATATAGCTCCCTTTTTGTATACCTGGGAAGCAAGCGAAGACGCCGCTACCTCGATGGGTAATATATTCGTTTAGCTTATCAGCACGTCCCAATGCGCTTTGAATGTTAATAAACTGTTTAGGATGTTTTTGGAATGAAATAAATAACAAGCCCGCGTCATACGCACCTGTTTCATCAATCAAGCCACTTGAATAGGAGAATCCTCTTCTCATAATTCGATCCTTCACTTTTCGTGCGAGCGCCATATGTGAATTAGCGGGAATGTGAGGATTTCCTTTTTCATCTTTTGCATTTAAATCCACTTCATCAAATTCCTTCTTGCTCCCGAGTGGTGCACCACTATCGCGATGTCTGCCAAAAGTTGCTTCTTGTCCTTGAAGAGAGGTTCGATCCCATGTCTCTAAATGCATTTGGATTTTCCGTACGACTAAATAGGTTCCATTTGACATCCAACTTTTCGATTCATTCGGCTGAACCCACACAACTTCCTTCATGTCAGAAGCACTTTTGGGGCTTGGGTTGACTGTACCGTCTTTAAATGCAAATAAGTTTCGTGGCGTTTCTTTTTTGTTTTTATGCTTTGGTGTCGAAGTGAATCCGGTTTGCGTCCATTTCAAAGATACTTTCCCTGATGCTGCACGGACTAAATTTCGAACTGCATGAAAAGCGACTTGTGGGTCATCAGCACAGGCCTGAATACATATATCTCCACCTGCGTATTTTTCATCAATTTGATCTTTAGGGAAATGTGGTAACGCTTTCAGCTCAGCAGGTCGTTTCGAACCGAGACCTAACTTCTTGTTATCGAATAAAGATGGCCCTACTCCGAACGTTAACGTTAGATTAGATGCATCCAATCCTTTGGACTCTCCGGTATCTTTAGGTGGTGTAAATCCACCTTTAGAAAGTTCTTCGAACTGCTCCCCGTTCATCAAACGTACAGCAAGTGGTGTCCACATTTTAAACAATTCTTGTAACTCTTGTTGTGATTGGACGAGCACATTCAACGATGCAAAGTATACATGTGAAGGAGCATCCGTCATAATACCTGACTGATGCTTTCCATAAAATGAGATCTTATTTGTAGCTGTTGTGTCATCCTCAAAAACATCAAAGCCAATAGCTTTGGCCACGCCACCCATACCTGAAGCAAGAACAGCAACTCCGGCTGCACTTGCCCCTGTAATTTTCAACATTTCTCGTCTTGAAATCTTCTTCTCCAACCACTTTTCATCTTTTGATGTCATTTTACTCACTCCATTATTATGCCCATTTGACTAAGTGGTTCGCCTAGCTGGTTAACAGCGTCTGATAACAATTTCGTATCCTCCGAAGTCAACTCTTCATATGAAACAAAACCATTGTCACCAGTTTCGTATTTCACCAATAGTTCATTTACTGCATCGAATTTAGCTTGCAGGTTCGTCGCAAGCGTTTCATCTTTTGCTTTTATTTTCGACTCTAGGATATGGAAAATCTCTTCCGCACCTTCAATGTTTGCTTTGAAATCATATAAATCTGTGTGTGAATAAATTTCTTCCTCACCAGTGATTTTCGAAGTAGAAACTTCATTCAACAAATCGACTGCTCCAGTCATCATTAAGTCAGGAGTTACTTCCACTGTCTCAACACGAGCACGTAATTCTTTTGCATCTGCTAATAGTTGGTCAGCCGTTTCTGCGTAACCTTCTGTTGTGTTTTCCACCCAAAGGCCGTATTCAATTTTATGGTATCCAGACCAATCTTCCTTGCCTTTTCCTTCTTCTTCAAGGTCTGCAAGACGTGCATCAATGCGTGGATCTAAATCACCAAAGCTTTCTGCGATTGGTTCTGAACGCTCAAAATACATACGAGCTAACGGATAGATAGCTTTCGCTTCTTCTATATTTCCAGCTTTCACTGCTTCTACAAATTTTTCTGTCTCTATTACAAATTGATCCATTTGATCAATCGCAAATTCTTTATATGTATCGACTTCTTTTTGTAAATCGACCGTTTCTGTTATAGCTTGAGTCGTTGTTGCTTCTTCTTTTTCTGAACAGCCTACTAATGAAGTGCTAAGTAGCACGAATGATACGAATGTCGCGATTTTTTTCATGTTAATCCTTCTTTCTTGTTGTTTATCTACTTTAATAATGATAATCATTATCAATGATAAGTCAAGTGAAGTTTATGGAATATCCTGAAGGAAACGTTACAGAATACATATTTGACACAAAAAACACGAAAACCCCTGCGGATTTTCGTGTTCTCGGCAATCTTGGGTATTCCATGACCCTTCTTATTTCGTTACAGTTATTGGGCCATTATCTGTTCTTAGCTTTATCAGATATTTCCCTTTTCCGTACGTCACATCTTTGTCTCTATCACCAAAGATGGCCACTTTTCCATTATCCGTTTTGGCGTCAATCCTTGCATTTTCTGGTTCAGATTCAGTTTTAACCTCGATGCTGCCGTTATCTGTTGATAAATCAATTGGCCAGTCAATACTCTTTGTTATTAATGAGATTTGCCCATTATCGGTAATCCCTTTAATTTCCCCTTTGACATGCTCCAAAACAACCTTGCCATTATCGGTTTCAACATTAACCGTTTTGGCTTCCACTTTCTTTACATGTATCTGGCCATTGTCCGTCTCAAGCAAAACTCTTTCGGACTGTAAATTTTCTACACTGATACGTCCATTGTCACTCTTTACTTGGAGGTTTTTATATTGTTTTTCTGGCACACTTACTGCCAGTTTCAAGTCTCCCGAATGAAATCCAAACGAAAAGAAAAATCGACGTTTCTGCTTCAGTTGAACGGAAAGTGTATCTCCTTTTACATCTACATTAAAAATGTATTTCTTCTTTTTATTAGCACCTGTATATTCAACAGTTGCTTCTGAGCTTTTGGTTGGTACAATGACCACTTCCGCATTGTTTGTTGTAATTTCAATGTTTGTAAATGAGGAATCTTCTTGAACTGTCTTATTGTCGCTCTCGCCAATCACATTCATTGTTTTAAACATGAATGTCATGCCACCTACCACCACTATCAATAGGATTAATGAAATGAAAAGTTTGTTTTTCAAAATCATCTTGTGTCCGCTCCCTTTTCTTTATCTTGCATTAAACGTAACCTGTATGAATTCATCGCGCTTTCTCCGAGTTGATCGAGTAGATTATAATTAGCAAATGCACCAACCACCGCTCCTATACCAGGCAGCATTTGAAACATTTTCACTAAATCGATGTAATCCCGGTATTCCTGTTGAAATTCCCGCCAGTCCATATCAGCGATCAACACTTTTTGTTGCTCCCAATTTTCTATAGTAAACAATGTTTCTTTTCGTTTTTCCTCACTTGAAAAGGCCAACAGAAAAATATGCAGAATAAAGCGTCGTTCTTCGGGATCGTTTGTATCGAATCCATATACAGCAGCGGCTTCAAATAGAAACTTCATTTTAATGGATAATAGCAAAGGAAAATCAGCAATTCCTAAAAGGATACCTCCAGCTCCTGTTCCCGCTCCTTCAATTGTTGCCGTTTTTCTGAAGAGAGAAAGCTTTTCTCTAAATAGTTCGTCTCGCTCAGAAAGACTCAATTCTGTAGAAGTCCGTTTTTTCGTTGTAATGTTTGAGCCTACCAGCGTAGCTTTCACCATGTTTTTGATGCTTTCTGTCATTAGATTATGAAACTTTTCTGGAAGTAGACCATTTATTTTCGTCTGTGCGGACTTAGATACGCGACTTATAAGACCGGATTGTTTTGTCATTTTCTTCTTCCAAATTAGCAGTTCTTGTTCTACTTTCTTTGAATAATCATCCATATGACCTACCCTTTCCGTACACACAATCATTTCCACGTCACTTAAAGTATAGACTATTTGTTACTCATTCAAATAGACCTGGGAAGTGTTTCCATCTAAGACTTGAGACTTAGTAGCTAACACTTGATAGAATTCATTCCTCTCCTATAGATATAATGAAAAAAATAGGAAGGTCTACATCAGTTCGATAAACTGGCACAGACCCCCTCGAATCTTAAAATGTATGGGCATTACAAGAAAACAAGAGTAGAACTTATTTCCTTGAGATGTTCCTTGTCTACCCACAAGATAAAGTAATTATAGCTACTTCCCCCAATTTGAATTGGTTTTGGATATTTAACGATTAGAGCGGCTTGACCTCTCATTTCTGGGGGTTGATCCTGTGAAGGCAAAATAAAACATGCTTCTTGTTGTTGGATTTGCTCATGAACGATACGAGGTTCAGAACCGTATGGTAATAGTTGATGGAACGCTTCGTTGTGGCAAATTTCGTTAATTGGTTCAGCAGTGGAAATCGCTGAAAGTTGAAAGAAGCCATCTGGTCCTTCGTATCTCTCGTCYGAAACTCTTACCCAATCAGAAGGGTATTGAAATTGGACTTTTAGACTGTGCTGGAGTAGGTTTTTTTCATAGGAACAATTGGATTAGGGGACCATTGCAAAGACGTAACGAGTGTTCCTTCTATTAATCGAATCGGAACAGGATGAAACAAGTCCACCATCCAAATCTCACTAGCTATTCCATTGTTACAGTCCGAAAGATAGGCAACTTTCCTGCCATCTGGAGACCATGTAACTGGAGTGGCAAAGCAATTTGAAATCGCTCTAGTCACATCGTTCTCTCCTCGTTTTCCAGTGGTTCTTATCTGATTGAAATATCCAACATCTTCAAAAGCAGTGGCACTGTATGCAATTGTCGATGAGTCAGGAGACCATACCGGAAAATAGTTTTTAGCAAGCGGTCCACCCTTCACTTCAAATTGGTTACCAGTGGAAATTTCTAAGGTGTAAATAATGGAGATGCTAGCACCAGGAGTTGTATAGAGCACGTGGGATCCATTTGGGGAAAGACGAACATCATTAAAACGACTTCCAGTGTTTTGAGTAATCTGTTGTTTATTAGTTCCATCAGTTTGAATACTATAAAGCTGGCTCATCCCTGATGCATCGGCAGCTTGGAAAAGTAATTCTATGCCACTCGGAAACCACTGGACATCAGTTGCACCCGCTTGGTTTATTTTCTGGACTTGATATGTGTTTACATTGTACAAAGTGATATCATTCTGTTTTGCATACACCAGTTTTTGACTGTCCGGTGACCAATCTAAATAGACGCCTAATCCTTCACTAAATTGGTCAATACGTGTAATTGTGCCTTCAGTTATTTGGATGACATAAAGAATTTCATTTTTTCCTACAAAGGCGATTCTTTTACTGTCCGGTGACCAAAAAGGAATCGAAAAGGATTCTCCTAAACCGTTTGTTAATTGTACATTCTCACCATTCCTGGGATTATATAACCATATATCATAAACTCCCCCTACGTTAGATGTATAGGCAATTAAACCTCGATCCCCGGGAGGAGCATAAGGAATAATTAACTTCAAACCTGGGAATATGATATTCGATGGAAGCTGGTTCACCTCCCGAATTAGCTCAGGATTACTGAGTCCACTTGTGGTTACATTAAATCGTTTAGCTATTTGAAATAGTGTGTCCCCGGGTTGAACAACATAATAAGGTATACCTGGAGGAACTTTCAATAGTTGACCAGCTTGTATGATATATGGGGGATTAAGGTTATTTGCATCGATAATAACGGATTGTGGGACACCGAAATATTGAGCAATTGTAAAAACTGTAGCTCCTGACTTTACTCGGATGACATCTACACCAGGAGGAATGGAAAGCTGCTGACCTACGTAAATCGTGAAAGGTGTTGCCAAATTGTTTGCCGCTATTAGAGACTCAACCGGCAGCTCCCATCGCCTCGCAATCTGATACAGCGTATCCCCGGAACGGACTGTGTAAAAAAGTTGCATCTTTAACCTCCAATATCAGTTTTTTAATGTAAGAAAAAGAAAGATTACTATTGTCACTACGTTCGGTTTTCACCTAATACTTAACCTATCGCAGTAAGATGTAGAAAATGCATGTCAGTATCATTAAAATCAGAAAATCATATGAACTAAAAAAGACTACCTCCCATTTTCATGAGAAGTAGTCTTTTGGATTACAATTTATTAAAGAACTGCAAAGCTTCTCAGATAAGAGAAGTTCTGATTACATCATGCCGTCCATCACTCAATCCTATAAATAGGAAGAAATACGCTATAAATCTCCCCGAGAAATAAGGGTTTTAGATTTTTACTGTTCATATATTTATATAGAATAACAAAAAAAAGTGGTCAAAAAAGTGGTCACTGTTAATAATCTTTACGTACCGCTTTACTTAACATATTTCCTTCTTGACAAGGTGGAGGTCGCTGTTCGAGCCCAGTCGGGATCATTGGGTGCCAAACCCGCAGGAAACCTTTAGGAACAAGGGTTTCTTCAAAAAAGCATCATCTCTTAGGATGCGCGGTGCTTTTTCTATTTATAAAAAAATGGGGTGTAATATGGTGCGATTTTTAAAACATAAAAAGCACACTCAGATGAGCGTGCTCTTATTCTTTCGCTTAATACCCATTAAATAATGGGTATTCGGTGTTCTCTGTGCAACATCGAACTGTTAAACGGAAGTCCCCAATTACACAACCAAAATTACCAACTTTTACGCCCGCGATTAAAGTCATAATTTACCAACCCCCAACCCC
>NZ_JBFUKT010000022.1:0-31098 GCF_056400705.1 Paenisporosarcina sp. P5_A11 | reverse complement strand
GTCTTCATTACCTGCTTGTGTAGCAATAATATTTACATATGGAGAATCTGAAGATTCAATAGCGATTGAATCTTCTAACGGGTTTAACCCAGCATCGATTGCATAGTTTGAGTTAATTAAGACCGCATCTCCTTCTTMGTTTTGATACAATTGAACAAGAAGTGCCGCTTCGTATTCTGCATCGAATTCCAAGTTTTTTGGATTTTCAACGATATCTTTCACTTCAGCCGTTGTTTTATCAACACCTTCAGCTAATTTAATTAATCCTTCTGCTTCTAACATTGAAAGAACTCGACCATGGTCAGCAACTGAATTACTAATTAAAATCGTTGCACCTTCAGGAAGTTCTTCTAATGATTTATATTTTTTAGAATAAACACCGATAGGTTCAATGTGAATACCGCCAGCATTGACAAAATCATAGTTGTTGTCAGAGATTTGTGATTCTAAGTAGGGAATATGTTGAAAGTAGTTAGCATCTAAATCACCAGATTCTAAATCTTTGTTCGGTAAAATATAGTCTTGATATGTTTCGATTTCAAGGTCAATCCCTTTTTCTTTAAGCAATGGTTTCGCTTGTTCGAGGATTTCAGCGTGCGGAGTGTTTGATGCTCCTACTACTAATTCCTTGTTACCTCCAGAAGACTCTCCATCTCCACCACATGCTGCTAGTGTGATTGCACTTACCGATAATAAAATTCCTGCTACAAGTTTCTTCATGATTGTCTCTCCCTTTTCCTTAAAATATGTGATCGAGTTTTACTCGCAGGCACCAATTAACGCTTATCTGCTTTTGAAGTGAAGGCATCGCCAATCCATTGGATGATAAAAACAATAATTAAGATGAGAATCGTCGATACGATCGTTACATCTTCACGACTACGTTGGAAGCCATCTAAGAATGCCAAGTTACCTAATCCGCCAGCTCCAATAATACCTGCCATCGCAGTATACCCAACAAGCGCAACAGCAGTAACTGTAAGTCCTGAAAGTAATGCTGGAAGTGATTCAGGTAATAACACTTTCCAAATAATTGTCGTAGTCTTTGCACCCATTGAGCGAGCTGCTTCGATTACTCCTTTATCAATTTCACGTAAAGCAATTAACACCATTCGAGCATAAAATGGAGCTGCACCAATGATAAGTGCAGGTAATGCTGCATTTGCACCACGAATGGTATCAAGTAAAAACTTAGTAAACGGGATTAACAAAATGATTAGGATGATAAATGGGATGGATCTGAAGATGTTGACAAATGCACCTGTTAACCAATACACGATTTTATTTGCCCATAGTTGATGTGGACTCGTCAGAAATAGCAAAATACCTAGGGCAAGACCAATGACAAATGTGAATCCCGTGGCCATTGCAGACATATAAAGTGTTTCAAGTGTAGCTTCCCACATTTTTTCCCAATCAACATTAGGTAGAAGGTTTTCAATCATGTGAGATCACCTCCGTATGAACTTCTTGTTCATGTAAATAGTCAATTGCTTGATTAATCGCTAAAGTATCCCCATCAATTTGCAAATACAATGTTCCGTATGCACCATTTTGAGTTTGTGTAATATTACCTTGTACGATATTTACTTCGACTTGATATTGTTTAATGAGCCTTGAGAGTATAGGTTGTTCAGTTCGATCTCCAACAAACACGAGTTTCACGAGTTTGCCAAAAGGATATTGCTCGATAAGATGAGCAATTGTTTGACTGGCTTCTTCTGGACCATTAACTTGTGCTACAAAGCGTTTCGTAATGTCCTGTTGAGGTGTTTGGAAGATCTCGAGTACTGAACCCATCTCAACCACTTTCCCTGCTTCCATGACCGCGACGCGATGACAAATTTTGCGAATAACATGCATTTCATGTGTTATGAGTACGATTGTTAATCCTAAGCGTTTGTTAATATCCACAAGCAACTCTAGTATTTGATCCGTTGTTTCTGGGTCAAGCGCCGATGTTGCTTCGTCACAAAGCAATACCTCGGGGTTGTTAGCAAGTGCACGCGCGATTCCAACACGTTGTTTTTGTCCTCCAGATAATTGAGAAGGATATGCTTTTTCTCTCCCAGTTAATCCAACAAGTTCGATTAACTCTTTTACTCGTTCTATGCGTTTCGTTTTGCTAATTCCTGCAATTTCAAGTGGGAACGAAATATTATCTTCAACTGTTCGAGACCACAGTAAGTTAAAGTGTTGGAAAATCATGCTAACTTTTTGTCTTGCACTTCGAAGTGCTTGACCTGAGCTTGATGATATTTCTTGTCCGTTAACTGTTACACTTCCTGAAGTCGGTTTTTCTAAACCATTTAACAATCGAATTAATGTACTTTTACCTGCACCACTATAGCCGATAATGCCAAAGATTTCTCCTTGTTCAACAGTTAAATTGACATCATCTACAGCAATAAGTTGGCCATTACTTGTTATAAATGTTTTTGATAAGTTTTGTAATTGAATCATTTCTCTAGTTCACCTCTGAATTTAAAAAGTCCCCTCCGCAGAAAAGCAGAAGGGACTAATTGCATAGTTATATACGTTAGACCGTTCTCTCATCTGTCAAAGCAAAATACTTTGAGTGATTTGGCACCATTTCACAAATTTGTGACGGTTGCCGGGCTTCATCGGGCACTTCCCTCAGCCTCTCTTTATAAGAGTTTACGATATTAAGTTTTGGTTTATTGTTCCGACTGATAATGTAACACGTTCAAATGTGAACGTCAAATATTTTTTCTCAATCGATTGTAGAGATACGGCACTGAGTGGAAAGCGTAAATTTTTTCAGTGATTTGTCCATTCTCAGAAATTAATAAGCAAGGGACACTTTCAATTTGCTGGTCATCCGCTAAATGTTCTACAAAATTCAAATTCGCTTTGCCTATTTCCACATTTGGTAAAAGATCTTCCACCACATCCATCATTTTGGAAGCAATTTTGCAAGTTCCACACAAAGGAGTATATAGGTAATAGGCTGTAACATTAGCGTTTTGTGAAAAAGTTTCCCACTCAGTAATTGTCCATTCTTTCATTATATTCATCCTTTTAGTTTAAACGATAAATTGCGATCTCACTTCAATATTTGCTCCGAGTAAAATGCTCGCAATGATTTTCAAAGGGGTTGTCGCGACTTCACGATAAGTAACATCTGTATATAAATGCAAAGCCTCAGGAAATTCACGTTTAATAAGCGCACGTAGTTTCTCACCTGAACTATCAGCATCCACAAATATATACATTTCATCTTGCTCATAAGGAACAAGTAACTCTTCTAAACGAGATGCGCTGACCGTTCCGTTCGTACAAATAATTTCAATAGGTTCTGCTAGAACTTTTTGTATTCTTTGTTTATCTGAACGACCTTCTACCACGATTACTTTCCCTGAAAGCATGGGATCACTCCTTGCTAGACTCATTTATAAGGATATATTAAAAGACTTAAAAAAGCTGTTACCATACCTTTATCGTTACCTACTCGAAGCTTTTGATGCGCCTTTTAAATTCAAATTTATACTCTATATATGAAAAAAACGCCGAACACATGTCGGCGTTTTACTAACGTTTTACTCTTGTGTCATTTTTTCGTATTGTTCAGCAGTCATTAATGAGTCTACTTCTTTAACATCAGCAGGTTCGATAACAACCATCCATGCATTTTCATATGGAGATTCATTAACAAATTCAGGACTGTCTTCTAATTCACTGTTAACTTCTACTACTTTTCCACTGATTGGTGCATAAAGCTCTGAAACTGTTTTAACAGATTCAACACTGCCAAATGGTTCGTTTGTTTTAATATCGTCGCCTACTTGAGGAAGTTCAACGAATACAATATCACCAAGCTCAGATTGAGCGAAGTGTGTAATACCGATGCGTGCTTTCCCATCTTCAACTTTAACCCATTCGTGTTCTTCAGAGTAGCGTAATTCTTTTGGTGTGCTCATTAATAACCCTCCAAATATGTAATATATTCAACTTCAGTTTGACATAATCTTTCCCTAAAAACAAGAACAGATATTATCGTTTCCAGTTCTCAATAAAATCCGATTCTTTATATCCCAATGTAACTTTTGAGCCATCTGTAACGAGAGGTCTCTTAATTAACATTCCGTCTGAAGATAGCAATTCAAATTGTTCATCGTCTGACATAGTTGGAAGCTTATCTTTCAATCCAAGCTCACGGTATTTCATGCCACTTGTATTATAGAACTTCTTGAGTGACAGACCACTTGCCTCCACGATTTTTTTCAATTCTTCTATTGTTGGGGGTGTTTCTACAAGATGTACATCATGATATTCTAACCCTTCTGCATCTAACCAAGCTTTTGCTTTTCGACATGTTCCACATTTAGGATATCCATAATAGGTTATTGCCATTCTTCTTCAACCTCCTCGATTTAATTCATTTTACCAAAKAAAAATCCAAACGCCTCTCCAGAAGCGTTCGGATTTCTTAATTAAACGATATATTTTTCAGCATCAATTAATTTAACAGACGCTTCACGTTTTTTCGCGATCACGTTATAAGGAGTAGAACGTGTTAATTTACGAAGTGCAGATAGCATCATACGTAAGTTGTCACCTTCAACCGCTGCAATTAATGTTTCTTTCGCATCTTTTTCTATACATTCAAATGCTTCTTGACAGAAGATCTGTGTATATAAAAGTTTTTGGTTTGCTTTCTCAGCACCCACACGTTGGATGGCTTTTTCAGTACGAAGAACCGCTGATTCCATTGCGAATATGTTATTGACGATGTCCGCAATGTTTACTAGCACTTCTTGTTCTGTTTCAAGTTTTGTCCCATAACGTTGTGCAGCTAAACCAGCTGCTAATAATCCTATTTTTTTAGCATTTTGGACAAGCATTTTTTCTTGAGCTAATGGCGCATCTTCAATCTCTTCAGGCATCATCATCAACAACTCTTCTTGGAGTGCTTGAGCTTTTTGAAGAAGAGGTAGCTCTCCTTTCATTGCTTTACGCAAGAAAGTTCCTGGTACTAGTAGACGATTAATTTCATTTGTTCCTTCAAAAATACGGTTAATACGAGAATCACGGTAGATGCGCTCTACTTCGTACTCTTGCATGAAACCATAACCACCGTGTAATTGCACTGCTTCATCAGCAATATAATCTAAAACTTCTGTACCGAAGACTTTGTTGATTGAACATTCAATTGCATATTCTGCAATCGATGCTGCAATTGCTTTTCCGTCTTTTTGCTCATCTGCACTCAATTGACTCATACGATCTTCAAAGTAACCTACAGTGCGATAAATTAAACTTTCTGAAGCATAAAGTCTTGAAGCCATTGTCGCTAATTTTTCTTTTGTTAAATTGAAAGAAGAAATTGGCGTTTTAAATTGTTGACGTTGATTTGTATATGCTACCGCTAATTCAAATGCACGTTTTGAAGCACCTACTGTACCTACTCCTAATTTATAACGACCAATGTTTAAGATGTTGAATGCAATGACGTGACCACGACCAACTTCACCAAGTAAGTTTTCAGCAGGTACTTGAGCGTCTTGAAGAATTAATGTACGAGTTGAAGAAGATTTGATTCCCATCTTCTTCTCTTCAGCACCTACTGACACACCTGAGAATTCACGTTCAACGATGAAAGCAGTGAATTTGTCTCCATCAATCTTTGCATACACAACGAAAACATCAGCAAAACCTGCATTGGTAATCCATTGTTTTTCACCATTTAATACGTAATGCGTGCCTTCTGCATTTAGTTTAGCAGTCGTTTTAGCACCTAATGCATCTGACCCTGAACCTGGCTCTGTTAATGCGTATGCCGCGATTAACTCACCTGTAGCAAGCTTCGGTAAATACTTTTGCTTTTGATCTTCATTACCAAAAAGAACGATCGGTAATGAACCAATACCTACATGTGCACCATGAGTAATGGAGAATCCACCTGCGCGAGACATTTTTTCGGCAATTAGAGCTGAAGAAACTTTATCTAAAGCAAGACCACCATATTCTTCTGGAACGTCTGCACCTAGTAAACCGATATCTCCTGCAGATTTTAAGAGTTTGACAGAATGTTCAAATTCATGATTTTCCAGTTTGTCAAGAACCGGTACAACTTCTGATAATACGAAGTCTTCCGTTGTTTTCGCAATCATTTTATGCTCATCTGTAAAATCTTCTGGTGTAAATACACGGTCTAATGTTACATCTTCAACTAAGAAACTTCCGCCTTTAATCATGTTAGCGATTGTGTTTGTCATGTTTATCTTCCTCCTGTTTTTTAATCTATTTGTAGAACTTTTTGTTAGGCTCTATTAATCTATACTTTTAATTTCCGTTACAACGCCCTTCATGTTTCGAAGCTAGCGTAGCGATGCAACTCACTTCCATGTTTCGAAGCTAGCAAAGCGATGCAGAAACAGGCGGACGCTTTCCGCGGGCAGTCCGTGAGTCTTGGCGCTCGCACTAGGAAAGCGTAGCTGTTTTGCGAAATATCAAAATCAATATTTAACATAGCTTTTTATTAAAGTATTTCAAATACGCCTGCTGCACCCATGCCCCCACCAATACACATCGTGACGACACCGAACTGCTTACCTTGACGTTTTAATTCATGGATCATTTTTAACGTTAAAATCGAACCTGTGGCACCAAGTGGATGGCCAAGTGCAATTGCACCACCATTGACATTCACTTTATTGATGTCAATTCCTAAATGGCGAACTACTTGAATGGATTGGGAAGCAAATGCTTCATTCAATTCCCATAAGTCAATGTCTTCAATAGATAGTCCTGCAATTTTTAACGCCTTTGGTATTGCTACAATAGGTCCTATTCCCATAATTTCTGGAGGTACGCCGCCTACAGCAAATGACAGGAATTTGGCCATTGGTTTCAACCCTTGAGCAGTCGCAACTTCACGATCCATGACAAGCACAGCACCTGCACCGTCAGATGTTTGAGATGCATTACCTGCAGTTACAGTACCGCGTGCGTTAAAAGCTGGACGAAGTTTTGCGAGTGTCTCCATGTTCGTGTCGACACGAACACCTTCATCCATATCAAACATAAATTTCTTTTCTTGCGCTTTATGATTTTCATCAAGATAACGTTTCAACACTTCCACTGGTACAATTTCATCTTTGTATTTTCCAGATGCAATGGCTGCTGCTGCTAGTTCATGTGATCGAACTGCAAATGCGTCTTGATCTTCACGTGTGATACCATATTTCACTGCAACTTGTTCAGCTGTATGACCCATACCCATATAGTATTGTGGAGCAGTTTCTGCTAATGTTGCGTTTGGACGAATGGTATTCCCCATCATTGGCACCATACTCATAGACTCAACGCCACCTGCAATAATTGCTTGTGAGTGGCCGAGCATAATACGTTCTGCTGCATATGCAATTGATTGAAGGCCAGATGAACAGAATCTGTTGACTGTAATAGCAGGTGTAGTATCTGGTAAACCTGCAAGTGCCCCGATATTACGCGCAACATTCATTCCTTGTTCGGCTTCAGGCATTGCACAACCTAAAATTAAATCGTCTATTGGACCATCGTAGCAACCCGCTCGTTTTAACGTTTCTTTTACTACTAATGCACCAAAATCATCTGGTCTCACTGTTGCAAGGGAGCCTTTTTTCGCTTTCCCTACAGGTGTTCTGGCACCTGCTACTATTACTGCTTCGCGCATAAGTTCTCCTCCTCTTTACCACACGTAACATTAGTTACGAAGTGGCTTTCCTTTTACCAACATGTTTTGCATTCTGGCTTGAGATTTTGGTTCAGCTACTAAACTTAAGAATGCTTCACGCTCTAAATCGAGCAAATATTGTTCGTCAACTAACGTGCCATATGGGACTTTTCCGCCCGCAATTACATAAGCTAATTTCTTCGCGATTTTCAAATCATGCTCACTAATGAATCCTGATAAGAACATCCCTTCAGCTCCAAGTAATAGAGTGGCATAACCTGATTCACCTGTTACGGGTACTTTTTCACGAAGTGGTGCTTTGTAGTTATTTTCATATAAAGAAAGCGCTGCTTGTTTCGCATCATAGATTAAGTGATCCGCATTAACACTAATACCATCAACAAAGTTTAAGAAGTTATTTTCACGTGCTTCTTCACCTGAAGTCGATACTTTAGCCGTGGCAATCGTTTCAAACACTTTATTTGCCACATATTGATAATCAATGTGTACGCCATTTGGTAAGCCTTTTAAATGTTTCATATATAATTCTTTATTCCCACCACCACCAGGAATTAGGCCAACTCCAACTTCTACTAATCCCAAATAGGTTTCATGAGAAGCTTGAATATGTGCAACAGGTAAACAAACTTCTGCTCCGCCTCCTAGTGTCATACCGAAAGGTGCTGCTACTACTGGTTTTGAGCTATATTTAATTTTCAGCATCGCGTTTTGGAATGAACGAACAACAAAATCAAGTTCAAAAATATTATCATCTTGTGCTTCCATTAAAATCATGCCTAGGTTCGCGCCAACACAGAAATTTTTTCCTTGGTTTCCAATAACAAGACCTTTAAAATTCTTCTCAACTTCATCCACTGCAAAGTTAATCATTTGAATAATATCGAGTCCAATGGCATTAGACTGTGAATGGAATTCAAGTAATGCAATACCATCCCCTAAATCTATTAAACTAGCTCCAGAATTTTTCTTGATTACTCCGTGTTTTTTCTTAAATTGTTTCAAGTTAATTACTTTTTCATTCGTTGGAACTGCTGAGTAATCTTGACCATTGAAAAAATACGTCTCAGCATTGTCTTCTTTATAGAAGGAATCAAATCCTTGGTCGAGTAAATTTTGTGCGAAAGCTGGAATTTCTAAGCCTTCCGCTTTCATTTTTTCGACTGATTCTTTTACGCCAATGGCATCCCATATTTCAAATGGACMCTGCTCCCAACCGAAGCCCCACTTCATTGCATTGTCAATTGCCACAATATCATCAGCAATTTCGCCATGTAATTTTGCAGAGTACGCAAGCGTAGGTGCTAGAATGCTCCAAAGTAATTCACCCGTACGATCTTTTGCATATGTTAACGTTTTCACTTTTACAGCAAGACCTTTTTGTTGTTTTGCCATTTCCAGTGAAGGTGTTTTTAATTTTTTCACAGGCTCGTATTCCATCGTTTCAGGATTTAGTTCGTGTATTTCTTTCCCATTTTTAACGAAGAACCCTTGCCCAGATTTTGCTCCTAACCAACCATTTTCAAGCATTTTGGTAATCATCGGTGGCAATTCAAACACTTTTTGTTCGTCACCAGTTGTTTGATCAAATACATTTTTTGCTACGTGTCCAAACGTATCAAGACCAACGACATCAAGAGTACGGAAAGTTGCAGATTTAGGACGTCCAATAGCAGGACCCGTGACCGAATCAACTTCACCCACCGAATAACCTCTAGCTAACATTTCACGAAGTGTGACAAGAAGGCCATACGTTCCAATACGGTTGGCAATAAAGTTTGGCGTATCTTTCGCTATTACAACACCTTTTCCAAGTCGGTCTTCTCCGAATTCTTTCATGAATTCAATTACTTCTGTCGATGTTGTAGTTGCTGGAATCACTTCAAGCAATTTCAAATAACGTGGTGGATTGAAGAAATGTGTACCAAGGAAGTGTTTTTGGAAATCTTCCGAGCGTCCTTCAGCCATTGCGTTAATGCTTATACCTGATGTGTTAGAACTGACGATAGTTCCCGTCTTGCGAACTGCGTCAATTTTTTCGTAAAGACCTTTTTTAATCTCCAGATTCTCTACAATTACTTCAATAATCCAATCAACATCTTTTAATTTATCTAAGTCGTCTTCAAAGTTTCCAGCCGTCAATAAGGCAAGATTTTTCTTTGACGCTAATGGTGCAGGCTTTTGCTTAAGTAGTTTGTCTAAAGCTCCTTGTACAATTTGGTTGCGAGCTTTTGAGTTTGCTTTGTCCTCATCTGATAAATTGCGAGGTACCATATCAAGCAATAATGTAGGAATCCCGATATTTGCTAAGTGAGCTGCAATACCTGAACCCATCACGCCAGAACCTAAAACTGCAGCTTTTTTAATTTGATAAGTCACGTGCAAAGCCTCCTTTTTTTTTGAATGAATACTCATTCATTTTTTAGTCAAAAAAAATAGAAACAACCTCTATAACAATTAGTCTATTTCATTTTCGCCTTTTTCGCAATATTTAAATGATAATGTGAATTGATTTTTTGAATGAAAAATAGTTTTTGTCAGACATCAATTTAACTTCCTGTCATAGGCATTATATGATTTTTTTTTGACGAGTGTGAAGTTATTCTCTGTTTGACGGACAAAGGATTAAATAGCTTCAGACACATAACTTATATTATTCCCAACATGTTAGTGATATGTCTTTTCTTTATAGAAAGAAATAAATTTTATGTGTTTTTCCTAAAAATTGCAGAAAGTTGTGTATATAATATTTAACTCTCCTCACACTAAATAGAGAAATCTTAAGGAGGAACAGTAAATGAACTTGTTTTCACAACCAAAAGAGCAGCAAATGGTTTTCCCAGAACCACCAAAAATGGTTTCAACAAAAGATTTCAGCTATTTCAAGGATATGATGTCCTGGAATTTATTGGCTGCAAAAAAAATGAATTGGGCTGCTGAAAATTGTCAGCTTCCAGATTTAAAAAAGGAATTTGAAGCAGCTGAACAAATGCATAGCAATCATTATGATGAATTACTGAAGCTTTTAAAACAAAATGAAGGGGGATCAGTTTCGTGAATCAACAAACCGTAAAAAATCCAGAAACACCTTATGCTGAAACACCACAACTAAATGATCGCGACATTCTAAATGATGCGCTTTCTACAGAAAAATCTTTATGCGGATCTTATGCAACGGCAATGCACGAAGCTAGCCATGACGCTTTGTACCAAATTATTTTCACACAATTAAGAGATACTTCTAAACAACAACGAAGTTTTTATGACTTACTATTCACTCATGGATGGTATACACTCACTCCGGCTGACCCACAAGAAATCAAACAAGTGACACAACAATTCCAAGAGTACAAACAACAGCTCCAATAATAATACAAATTGCTATCCGTCTGAAGTGAAACGGTGTAAACTGTTCCTATAGCACATTAGGAGGAACAGACATGAACTCAATTACTACTACTGAACAATTTAATGATATTATTTCTTCAGATAAAGAAGTCATCGTGAAATTCACTGCAGGATGGTGTCCTGATTGTACACGTATGGATATGTTCATCGACCCAATTATTGAAGAATACAAGCAATATACATGGTATGAAGTAAATCGCGATGAGCTTCCTGAAATCGCTGAACAATATGATGTCATGGGGATTCCAAGTCTTTTAATTTATCAGAACAACGAGAAAAAAGCTCATTTGCATAGTGCAAACGCAAAATCACCTGATCAAGTAACTGAATTTCTTCAAAGCCAAAAAGGATAGACTTCGTGTCTGTCCTTTTTTTTGCTATACTAAATGAAAATAGCAACTATCGGAGTGGACAAAGATGTCACAAGAAATAGAAGTAAAGCAATTAAAAGACAAGATTAAGTATTACGAAAATATTATTAATAATATGTCCGCCCCAGTTATTCCTTCAGTGGTTCCTGGCACAATATTGATACCTATTGCAGGATATATGTTTAAAGAACGTTTTGACATGATACAAACTAAAGCTCTTCAATATGCAGGAGATAACCGTGATACTGAGCAAGCAATTTTCGACTTTACCGGTGTCTCCGTTGAAGATGTTGTATCATTTGACTATAATGATTTAGCTACTGAGATTTTTAAATTAAACAGTTCGCTAAAACTGATGGGCATCCGTCCAATGTACGTTGGATTTAATCCTCGTTTCGTTCGTGAAATTGTTCATGCAGGTATTCATGTAGAAATTGAAACATATGTAAGTTTTCGTGCAGCTCTTAAACGTTTATTACAAGAAAGCAACCAGTCACTTCACACTATGGGGTGAATACTGATTGCTTTTTTTTTTGGATAAAACCTAATTAATGGATATTCTTTCTTCTTACTTTTCCTTACTTCATATGCTTCAAATCTATTAAAAACTTCTAGTACCTTATTAMTTGAAAATTAGTTTAATATACTTTACATTTGAATTAGTACTTTTTTGTAATGATTATAAATAAGGAGTGAAAATGATGAAAAAACATTTAACAACCAACCAAGGAGTGCCAATTGGTGATAATCAAAATTCACGCACAGCCGGTGAACGCGGACCAACACTTATGGAGGATTATCAATTAATAGAAAAATTAGCTCATTTTGACCGTGAACGTGTGCCAGAACGTGTTGTTCATGCTCGTGGTGCAGCTGCACATGGTAAATTTGTTTTGAAAAATAGTATGAAAAAATATACTCGAGCTGCATTCTTACAAAATGAAGGACAAGAAACTCCATTGTTCGCTCGCTTCTCAACAGTAATTCACGGACTCCACTCTCCTGAGACGGCTCGTGACCCACGTGGCTTCTCTGTGAAATTTTATACAGAAGAAGGCAACTATGATTTTGTTGGTAATAATTTGCCCGTATTCTTTATCCGAGATGCAATTAAATTCCCAGACGTAATTCATTCATTAAAACCAGATCCACGCACAAATCTTCAAGATGCTGCACGTCTTTTTGATTTCATGGGCTTATCCCCTGAATCGACAAATATGTTAATTCACTTATTTACAGATGAAGGAATTCCACAAGATTACCGTCACCTACGTGGTTCTTCTGTCCATTCGTTCAAATGGATTTCAGCAGAAGGAAAAACTACATATGTGAAACTACGTTGGGTGCCTAAACAAGGCGTGAAAAACTTATCAATCGAAGAAGCGGCTGAACAGCAAGGAAAAGATTTCAGTCATGCAACGCGTGATTTATATGAAGCAATTGAGCGTGGAGACTATCCAGAATGGGATTTATTTGTTCAAACTTTGAAACCTGAAGACATGGATAACTTTGACTTTGATCCACTTGACGCTACGAAAGATTGGTTAGAGAAAGACTTCCCTTATGAGT
Organism: Paenisporosarcina sp. P5_A11; assembly: GCF_056400705.1. NCBI lineage: Bacteria > Bacillati > Bacillota > Bacilli > Caryophanales > Caryophanaceae > Paenisporosarcina > Paenisporosarcina sp. P5_A11. The sequence goes on along the minus strand of NZ_JBFUKT010000022.1, from coordinate 18,054 downwards.
TGGTCGGAACAATGACTTTAAATCGAAATGTAGACAACTTCTTTGCAGAAACAGAATCAGTTGGATTCAATCCAGGTGTTCTAGTACCGGGTATACAACCATCTGAAGATAAAATGTTACAAGGTCGTTTGTTCTCTTACTCAGATACACAACGCTACCGTATTGGTGCAAACTACTTACAGTTGCCAATCAATGCACCAAAATGTCCATTCTCAAATAACCAACGTGACGGCGCTATGCCATTTACACAACAAACGTCTCGCGTAAATTACGAACCAAATAGTTTCGACTCAGAACCAAAAGAAGCGCCTGAATTCAAAGAATTTGATCAACCAATTTCAGGAGTTGCGGGTAAAAACGCAATCGAAAAAACAAATAACTTCGGTCAAGCTGGTGAAATTTATAGAAGTTATGATGAATCGACAAAACAAGCATTAATTAAAAACTTACTTGATCAGTTCTCTGGCATTGAAAATCGCGATATCGTAGGTCGAGCGATTGCAAACTTCCACAGAGCAGATGAATCATTAGGACATGCATTAGCTGAAGGTGCAAACGTTGAAGTTCATCTATATTTATAAAATTAATAACTAAATAGATGTTTACTTTCCTATTTTAGATTTGATATTAAAAGAGTTTTTCCGTACTGTTAAAACAGATGGAAAAACTCTTTTTTATATTTTGCTCTTACTAATATTTACTTACTTTTCCTTAAGAGGTGAATTCATGCGTACGCAATTAGACGTTAAAGGTCTTTCTCAATACGACAAATCCATAAAATCCAATTATCAACCTTCTGCTTGTGGGCCTGTGACTACTTTGACCATCCTACGCTACTGGATGCCAAACGCTTGCCCATACAATACCAATCAATTATACGAGTTACTTGGAAGTACTCGTATTGGTTTATTTACTTGGCTATTAAAGCGTAATTTGCGGAAGATTCTTGGGCCTACTTGGGAAGTAAATACATGTTCAATAGATGACGCAAAATCTGAACTTCTTGAAGGACGTCCTGTAGCATGCAAATTTGATCGCTATTTTTCTTTTCACTGGTTTGGCACATATGAATTTGCCTACCACTGGGTTCCGCTCATAGGATTTGAAGAAAATGAAAACGGCTTAACGCTAATTCTCCATGATAATGGTGGAAGAAATCGCGAAAGCCGCATTCGAAAGGTTTCATATGAAAAGAATCAGGAGATTTTAACGTTTGTCAAAATTGTCCCACATAGTCTGAATTCCTAACGTTAAATAGGATACAAAGACCGTGCATATCTACTTGTAATACCAAATCCAGCTTGATCAAGTTGTAGCATTAGTTCATTACTGTAAGAAGGAATGAGTAGCTGGTCCAGTTCAATTGGTAATTCCATCTCACAATGAATCGTCGCTAGTTTTTTTGACAAACGTAACATGTCCATATTCTCTTGAATCTTCTTTTGTTGGCCTGGTTTCAATTCGTGTAGTGAATCAATTACGCCTTCAACCGAACCGTAATTTTGAATCAATTGGAGCGCACTTTTAGGACCAATCCCTTTTACTCCCGGGTACCCATCACTCGAATCCCCCATGAATGCTTTCACATCTGCAAAAACAGATGGTTCGATTTGATATTCTTCTAAAAATCGATCATACGTATATTCATCATAAATGGTATACCCTTTTTTGGTGAAAGCGATTTTAGTTGTTGGGGAAAGCAATTGCAATAAATCTTTATCTCCGCTAACGATYGTAATATTCGCTTCGTCCTGCCATTTGCATACCATAGAACCGATTAAATCATCCGCTTCCATTCCAACTTCCCCAAAATTTTGCCACCCTAGCATTTTAGATATATCTTTTGCCATATCAAATTGAGGAATCATTTCTTCAGGAGGAGCTGGTCTATTAGATTTATAACCATCAAACAAATCATTACGGAATGTATGCATACCCATATCCCAACAAATAGCCATATGAGTTGGTTGCATCATTTGCTTTGCTGATAATACGTGACGCGCAAATCCTTGAACACCATTTGTAGGTACCCCATGTTCGTTACGAAAATATTGATTAAATACAGATGTTGCAAAAAATGATCGGAATAGCAACGCCATTCCATCGACTAATAAAATATGTGGTTTTTCAGTGGATTGCATGTAATCTCCTCTTTCTTCTATTGTTTTCACAAAGGTATATCGCCATTTAAATGACAGAGAATTATTTTCATGTGATCCTCTTAATTATTAACCTTCTATTATTATAGCAAATAAAGCGATAAAATTTTGGAAAACATCGATTTACAAAGGCTTGATTAGTGTTGGATTCGGGTAAAGTAAGGGAATTATATGAGAATGGGGATGCCTAAAATGGATATACATAATGGGTCACTATATTGGCCAACCACTTACCCTAAACAAGGATTTAGAAAAGTTCCCGAACGATTATCTTTTTATGATGTAGTCATTGTTGGCGGAGGAATGTCCGGTTCTTTATCTGCTCTCGCGTTAGTCGAAGCGGGACTGAGTGTCGCAATACTTGATAAACGTCAAATGGCAACAGGAAGTACGATGATTACAAGAGTTATTCCCCAATTATCAAATTGAATATGAATATTCTTATGGAGCAACCTTCGGAGAATCTAATGATAACTTACCTTTTATTGGCCAACACCCAACCAAAGATAAGCACTACTATTTGCTCGGCTATGGAGGAAACGGGACAGTCTATAGCATGTTGAGGTCCCACATTCTCCGTAATCTAATAATTTACGGTGATCACCCTGATGCAGACCTCGTAACATTGGATCGAAAATATGGAGTTAAATAAAGAAAAATGCTGTTTAATGCAGTGTTTTTCACGTTTCATTAATTGTTTTGTTTGACTATACACTATTATAACTCTCGAATAATTTTTGCTAATTCATCCCGTGTACTCGGCAATTTGTTTTTAACCTCATCATTGCTCCAAGGTTCTTCTGTGTAAAAACTAGCAAAAGATTGATTTTCATATCTTGGTACAACGTGCATATGGTAATGGGACAATTCATCAATTTTTCCGCCGTTTTGACAGATGGAAATACCATCTGGATTATATGTTTTTTTTATAGCCTTTGAAACTAGTTGAGAAGCCTTCATTACTGCATTGGCAGTTACTGAATCAAATTCATCTACATAACCAAAATGCTTCTTAGGTAAAATTAATGTGTGCCCTTCGTTAAAAGGGTCGTGGTCTAAAAAACAACAAACATAATCATTTTCATAAACCACATGAACGAATGCCTCTTTATTTGCCAATGCACATCCTAAACAATCCGAACTCTTTTGTGTATAATCAGTTTTCACATAGCTCACCTCTTTAAAATCATCTGGGAATACTTTTTGTAATATAAACATCATTTTATTCCAATAATACTGCCATATATTACCTATTAAAATAACACTTCAATTCGCAATGCTTTCTGTGGCAGAAAACAAAAGAATTGAAGTGCTATTTTTGAGGTCATCCGCTTGATTTTTGTGCTACAACTATAGTGTTTTTATTGAAATGATAATGTAATTTTAGTTGAATAACTGGCAATGCCTGTTTCATTCTTCAAATGAGTACTAATGCGTTCAATATCAGTGCTAAAAATCCGATCCTCTACCATTGATGGTGTGAATGAACGGAATTCATCCCATTTATCTTGTAGAGATGGAGACATTTTTTCTTTTCCACGATATTCTGTTCCTTGAAGCGCACAAAAAGCTTCTATTGCCAACACGCGTCGTGCATTTTGAATCATCATTCCAGCGTGACGAGCACCAATTGTTCCCATACTTACATGGTCTTCTTGATTGGCTGACGATGGAATTGAATCCACAGATGCTGGATGTGCTAACGTTTTATTCTCAGAAACTAAACTAGCAGCTGCATATTGCAGAATCATAGCACCTGATTGAAGTCCTGGTTGTGGACTAAGGAAAGGTGGCAATCCTTCGTTTAATTGTGGATTTACTAATCGTTCGATTCGTCGTTCCGAAACATTCGCAAGCTCTGCGACTGCTAATTTTAGAAAGTCCATCGCAAAAGCAATAGGCTGGCCATGGAAGTTGCCACCAGAAATAATGACGTCTCCATCTTCAAAAATCAGTGGATTATCTGTTGCTGCATTCATTTCAATTTCCAATTTCTCTTTTACATAGCCAAGGACTTGCCAGCTCGCACCGTGTATTTGAGGAATGCATCGTAGTGAATATGCGTCTTGCACTCGTATCTCCCCTTGTTTTGTCACGAGTTTACTGCCTTCTAGCCACTCAAGCATTCTTCTAGCTACATCAACTTGTTCAACGTAACCACGCGCTTGATGAACAGCGGGATGAAAAGCATCTGTAATGCCATGTAATGCTTCCATAGTCATTGCTGCAATCCATTCACTTTGATAAGCAAGTGTCTCAGCTTCCAACCAATTCACCACGCCTTGAGCTGTCATCGCTTGTGTTCCGTTTATTAGTGCTAAACCTTCTTTAGCTTCTAATACAAGTGGATCCATACCACGAGTTGCCCACACTTCCGAAGCAGCCACGTGTTGTCCTTTGTTCCATACAAATCCTTCGCCGACTAAAACAAGCGCTAAATGTGACAAAGGAGCCAAATCACCAGAAGCCCCAAGAGATCCTTGAGAAGGGATTACTGGATGAATCTGATGGTTAACCATATATGCTAAACGCTCTAATACCTCAACTCGTATTCCTGAAAAGCCTTTCAATAATGCATTTAATCGTAGAACGACCATGGCGCGAGATACATGTTCTTCAAAAGGCTCACCAATCCCACATGCATGTGAACGAATTAAATGAAGTTGTAATGCACGAACATCTTCTTCATTAATACTGACATCGCTAAATTTTCCAAATCCCGTATTAATCCCATAAACTGTTTTACCTTCTCTTACGATTCTGTCCACAGCTTCACGGCTTTTTTGAACACGAACTAATGCATTTTTATCTAAATCTATTTTTTCTTRTTGAAATAAAATGGATCGCATTTCTTCTAAATGTAAATTCTCACCTGTTAATAAAACCATATTAAACACCCCTCTGTCTCGAGTATAAGTGCGTAATATTATAAGTTCAATTGTTTTCTTCCAAATTCTAACAAGATACAGTGGTAGTGTATCAGCGTACAAAAGTGTTAATATAGAAAATATTCACAATTATTAAAAGGGGGATTCTTATGAATTGGCAATCTATGTTTCATTATCATCAGTGGGCAACTCAAAAACTACTCAATCACGTAGAATCAAAAGACGAAGCCATTTTTCACCAGGTAGCAAAGAATTCATTTAAAACGATTAGTGAAACCTATTCACATGTTTTAAGTGTGGACTATCTGTGGTTCAAAAGATTGACTGGAATTGAGAAGCCTGAATGGAAAGAATTCGACGTAAGTACGGTGTCAGTCACAAAAGAAGGTTTTGCACAGTTACATGAAGAGATGAAACAATTTTTTGAAACCCTGACAAATGAGCAATGGAAAGAAACTCTGAACTTTACGAATATTAAAGGCGATCCGTTTTCCAATACAAGAGAAGAAATGTTCTTTACCTTCATTAATCACTCTTCCTATCATCGTGGTCAAGTGACCTCGTTCTTAAGACAATTTGACTTGGAAGGAATACCCGTTGATTATATTTATTTTGCAAATGAAACTCAAAGCTAATAGATGGAGGTAATCCCCTTGTCCTTACCTGTACTAGAGACTAATAGACTTCGATTGATCGAGTTGAATCCAACGCACGCTGACCATCTTTTCAATCAGTTTTCCCGAAAAGATGTAACGCGGTACTACGGTATGGATCCCCTCATTACATTGGAACAAGCAGAAAAAATGATTACTAATATGAATAATGGCTACAAGGAAAAACGCTCCGCACGTTGGGGCATTCAACTTAAAGAAACGGACGAATTGGCTGGAACCATTGGGTTGAACAGCCTTCAGCTATGGAGCAAAAAATGTGAAGTCGGATACGACCTGCATCCAGATTTCTGGGGCAACGGGTATGTTAAAGAAGCATTAGAAGAAGTATTGGGCTATTGCTTTGAAACACTCATGCTATCTCGTGTTGGAGCAGTTACATTTCCTGAAAATGAAGCGTCATGGAAGTTATTGTTGAAGGTAGGGTTTGAAAAAGAAGGACTGCTAAGGAATTATTTATACCAAGGCGGAGAAAATCACAATGCTTTGGTTTTTTCGATTACGAAAGAAGTATGGAATCAACTTCATTCATAAATGGCAAAGAGGATGCACCAACTTTGGTGCATCCCCTTTCATCATTTGTTAGGATTTTTCAATTCTACCTTAACATCACCTTCTATGAAATTTGGATATGCAAGTAATTTCAAATATAGAGGATTTTTAGAGTCTGACAGGTTTCCAGTTCTCTTCGGACGCTTTACCTGCTGCACACTAATCTAGAGAATAAAGAGGAKGGGCTTGTGACTGCGTCACTCGACCACCTCTCTTTTTGTAGATTATCCTGCGGCGGGTATGCATCCTTCGCTCCCTTGCAACCTGGAAGGACACAGTAATTTTGGTTTAGTTTACTACAGAATTGAAGGCTTCTTTAAGTAGATGTTCGGCCGAAGATGCTATTTCGGCCTCTACCTGCTTTTTTTATTTCGCCTAATTTAAAGAATGATATCGATAATGAATTACAAACGAAAAAGTACATTTGTGCCTAGCATGCACAGGAACGAATGTTAAAAACGCCACGTCCTGTTCCTGCGGTTACTCGTCGCAAAATGCAATGTGAGAAATTTTGTGGCAACACCTTCATGACCCCCTTCCTGTGGGCCCAAGCTTGAGACCCACAAGTATGTGGTTTTCATACTTGTTAGCTCATGCGGAACTTGCGGCTAGCGCAAATGTTCGATAAACAACAGTATTGATTAACAATTCCAAATAAAAAAACCTGCTACTTTATAGTAGTAGGCTGGCTATTCATTCACAAATTGAATTTTTTCAGTTGCTTCCTTCATGGTTAAACTTTGAAAAGCATAGCGTTTTTTTAGTAGCTCTACATGTTCGAGTATGTCACGTAAAAAGTTGATATTTTCATCTATATTTTTTCCGAAATTGTGAGGGTGCCACCAAAGATGATAAACTTCTCCTTTTTGAGCTGCATACGTGAGACTATTTTTTATACGTTTTAAACGGGATCGCTCCAACAGTTTAAGACTTCTACTGTAGGGACGAAGAAAACGGCTGGAAGGTAGGTTAACTATTGGTTCTTTATTGACTGTATTTAACTGATAAGTATGGTGCCCTGTTAAGTTCACGTAATGATCCACTAATCTTGCAGCTCTTTTCACTGGATGTTGTTGACTAAGGTTACTTGCTTCATACAGCCAATTTGTTTCATTTCCACGATAGCTCGTAACCCCGTGCTTTTTACATATTTCTAAATAACTCTGTTGCGTTTGATTTCGAGGGAAAATAAAGGAATGCATGTTAATACTTTTTTGATAAAACACATATTTTGCGGCCATCAGATCAGCTTCGAATTCTTCTGGCGATTGACCATCCTCTAAACAATAATAATGTGAAAAAGTATGTGTGCCGATTTCTTGATTAGGCGTATCCATTATTTTTTGGACTAAAGACGAACCAAAATGGTAAGGATCTAACTCTTCATTTTCCCCGACCTTATCCATCTTTTCGTATGGAGAGAATATCGGATGATTATAAGAAGGTTTTATATCAGGCAAGTTTGCTAGTAATTCGTCTTTATTATCAAAACATAATAAACCAACAATTCCCCAAGTTGAATGGACATTATAGGAGTTAAATAACTCTAATATTCGAGGGATTGCTTTTCTTGCACCTAGCAGTCGATCTCCATACTGTTCGAGAGAAAATACATCATGTACGCCCCAGTTCAATTCAAAATCAAGTGACACAAGTAAGGTTCCTGGTTGAGTCATCGATTTTTATAAGGAGAATTCATCTTTACTTTCCGAATCCACAAAACGAATTTCCCTATCCTATTATTTGATGCATAGCCGGAATATGCTTTCACAACTTCTCCTCCAAAGCCAATTTTAAATTGACGAATATTTTCGTCATTCGTTAGGCTACCTAAATCGTAAATAGCATGACCATATTGTTTAAACCATAATATATTTTTCCAAAGTAAATATCGGCTTGCCAAACTATATAGACGTTTTATTTCGGGTACGTCGTTTTTCCGAAAATTAGAAGCAGAATAAAGTGTTAATGCTCGAATGCAATCAGTTAAATAAACCCGATAGCAAAAAACCTCATCTTGATCGTTTAAAATTTTACTGATAATGAGTGCATTTTTGTCGCGTAGTAATTGTAAAGTTTTCAAGTGAAATGAATTACATTGATGTGTGTTTTTATCTTTAGCAAAATGATTGTAATATTGTTGGAATTTTAGTAACTCTTCATTGGATGGATGTTTTTCGATGAAATGTGTGAATGATTTGGTAGTTGCTTGCTTTATTTGACTGCGGTTTGATTTTTTCAATTTCCGAAAAAGGTCCTCTTCTGATAAGGTCAAATCGATTTGGTAGGTTTCTTGTTCTTGTAAAGTAGGAAGTGGACGAAGAGCATTTGTATAACTAATTATCGATGATTCTGGTTTACTTTCTGTGTTCTCAGCATAATAAATGTGTGTCATTTTCACATTCCAACTTTTTCGTAATAGGGTAATAATCAAGGTCACTCCTCAGGTGTGTCGATGGTTGAAATGTGTGTATTTGACTTGGTAAACATATGTGTTTTTTTAATCCTGTTAACGTGTTTGAACCCTAACTGATGTAAGTGTTTATTTACGATTTCATCTTTCTTCGATGTATATAGAAAAATATCTTTAGCTTTTTGTTCATTACGAAGGTATGAACAAATGTTTGTAAGGTTATGAAATTGCCACTCTCCTATAAAGACACTTTGTTTAGGCAGTGGTTGTAAATAACCAACTTCGTCAACTCGAATTAACTTCGGGTGAATCCAAAACATCGAAAACTTCGAATCACTATATGGGATAAACCCATTGTAAAATCGTTTGTTTATTCGCGATAGATTATGATGTCTTTTTTTAGCGTTCGGATAAACCAACTTTTCAAAATCGGCTAAGTTCTCATTTCCTTGGCTCTGTTTGTAAATATCTACTGTTTTCCTTGAGTATATCTTTCCTGCTAATTTCCCACAGGCTTGGACCCACTCTGTAAACTTAGCATTTTTAATAAAAGAATATTTACTACCGATGAATTCTCGTTTAAACAAAACAATTTTATAATTTTTTTTTAGCGTTTCTTTTATATGTCCTTTTCCTTTTGTCAGGAAAAAAATCATCTTCGATTGCCAACTATCAGTGGAAAAGATGAAGTTATTTGTATAATCAACTGCCGAATTCCATTCAAATTTATAAGGTTCATAGCCAATACTTAAATCGAATTTCTTAATTGCTTTATTAGGGCTGCTGACAATTAATTCTTTTTCTAATATTGTTCCTGGACCATAAATTCCATAATCGTCATCGTGGCCAATTACGTACCCAATGTATCTGCCTCTACACGATAAACCATATGAAAAAGCAATCATTTGATTATCTAAATATAAGCTCTCCACTTTTGCTTGCATGGGGCCTTCAGAAATATTAACTAAAGCACGATAAAAATTTTTGTGCTCATCATTTGTGAATCCACTAGTATCTAACTTATATCTCCAATGTCGATCATGTAGCGCAAATACTTCATCAATTTCATTTGGACTACTCGTCGATACTTTCACTTCGCCTAAATAACTAAGCCTTTTTTCTCTTCGATCGAGTCCATGTAGTTTTCTTCTTTTTTTCATATACGCTTCTAAATTAATAGATTCCATATTAATAAAAGGTGTTACTACTGAAAATACAGTAGGTGTACATTTCCGTTTGGCTAAGTATAAACTCAACATATTAGTTGTTGGACTACTTGATAATAATCCATGTAAATTGAAAATACAGTCCGGCATCTTTTCCAATAACCGATCGAAAACAAATTGAATCGTTTCTTCCCTGTCCTTATCATAGACAATGATGTCCATATAATTCGCTTCACCACAGGCTATAAATTCAATCATGATGGTATTCCATTTACGAGTAAATTGAAAAGGAAAAAAGGCTATGACTTGATCGTTTTTTTCTACGACAATCATTTCAACTCTTCGCTTTTCGCCAATGTACCTCCACCAATTTTCTACCCATTTAAATTCGATAAAAGGATTATCATTGTTATTTTCTTCTAATATATGATCCCAGAATTTCTGAAAGGGCATCAATTGTTCCAATGAACGAATATGATAGAATTTCATTTTGTCCTCCCCTTATTAAATCTTAAGTTGATAAGTAGATATTGTTTCCTTCAATCCTTCTTGCAGTGAATACGAATTTTTCCATTCAAACTCTTTCTTTGCTTTTTCATTATCTAAAACACTTTGCTGAATCTCTCCTTGTCGCAAAGGATACTTAATTGGTTCCATACTAATTCCAGCAAGTGAGGAGGTTATTGAAAAAAGATCGTTAATTGATGTTTCAGAACAAGAGCTAATATTATAAACCCCAGTTTTTGTACTTTCAATCGCTTTCATGCAAGCCGTCGCCACGTCTTTCACATATACAAAATCACGTGTCTGCTGACCACCATAAATTGCTATTTCCTCACCATTGATTAATTGGTTGATAAAAATTGATACAACACCCGCTTCACCTAGCGGATTTTGACGCGGACCGTAGACATTCGAAAAACGTAAGATACAAAAAGGTAAATCATATAAACTTTCATATAGCTGGACGTATTGCTCACCAGCCCATTTTGAAAGAGCATAAAAGGATAATGGATTTACTGGAGATTTTTCATTGATTGGCAATTCTTCTGGATTACCATAGACAGCTGCTGACGAAGCCAACACGATCTTTTTGACATGATGAATTCTTGCATACTCTAATAATCTTAAAGTTCCTAGTATATTTATTTCACCATCAGCAACAGGATCTTCTAAAGATTTCATTACAGATGCCTGCGCAGCTAAATGAATTACCATATCTGGCATCTCTATTTCGAATACCTTTTTCAAATGAATATCATTAATATCAACCTGATATACTTTGCAATCATCGGAGATATTATCAATGTTCCCAGAACTGAAATTATCCACTACAACAACTTCATAGTTGTGAGCTAGACACTCTTCCACAACATGTGAACCAATAAACCCTGCTCCCCCGGTAATAAGCACTTTCATTAAGTTTTCCCCTTTAGTAATTGATTTTGCACGACCGATTCATATACGTCCTTTGTCTCAATAAGCATTCTGTCAAATGTAAATTTCTCAAAAAATAACTCCCTGCTTCTGTGCCCCATCGATTCTCTTAGTGAAGCATCGGTAATTAACTGGGTCAGCCGTCGAATAAGGAGTTGTTCTTTTCCTTTTGGAATTAAGAAACCATTATCTGAATCAATTACGGCTTCTTTCACACCACCAACGTCCGTTGCAATAATCGGTAGTCCAGCTTGCATCGCTTCCAAAATACTTAATGGCAACCCTTCATAATCAGATAACAAAACAAAGAGTTGTGATTTACTTAATGGAATCTCAATATTATTCATGTCACCATAAAACAAGACTCTATCGTGTAAATTGCGTTTTTCAACATAGCCACGAGCTTCGTCTAACTTTGTACCATCTCCTATGAATGATAATCGCCAAGGCAAATCACGTAATTTTTCACATGCTCGAATTAAGTTTAATTGCCTTTTGGGTACATCGAACCGAGCAACCATTAATATATCTACTAAGGCATTAATGCGATTAGGGTTCGTTATAGGCTTAAGAGGCAAGACACCATTATGTACGGTTTTCATTTTGTGCATAGGTAAGACCTGATTAGAGTCAGCAAGATGGCGATCATAATGAGAGACAGTAATCACTTGATCAGTTATCTTCCCTATCGCTTTTTCAATAGCTATATAAAATCTTCTTTTTTTAGGTGCAACTCCTTCGGTGAATGCCCATCCATGGGCAGTAAAAACAGTAGGTATACGAAGCGACCATGCAGCAACACGGCCAATCAAGCCAGCTTTTGATGAATGAGTAGCAACTACGTCCGGCTTTGTTTCTTTTAAAATCTTGCGAACTTCAAAGATTGCTTGTACATCGTAAAACGGATTGAGTTCCCTTTTTAAAGAAGGGCTTATGTAACAATGTACGTCTAATTTATGATTTGTAGACTTTCCTGCACCTGTAATGATAACGACTTCAGACCCCAAGGCTGCTAAATGGTTCGACAAATCACGAACGTGCACTTGAGCACCACCAATAGTGTCCATTCGAGTAATCACTTGTGCAATCTTCACCCGTCATCTCTCCTTTTTAGTGGTGCACACCAAGCAAGTGCTAAAATTAACCAAAAATGCCGCCAATGCAATGTATCGATGAACATACTATTGAATGTTAGTCCTATTAAAGAAGCACATATTATTAAAAAATATACTGCCGATTCATCGTATGATTGTTTATATGATTGAAATGCTTTTCGGATGCTAATACACAAAAAAAAGATAAATAATACTATGCTTAAGATTCCATTTTCTGTAATTATTCGAGCATACAAACTGTGTGGAGCAATTTGAAAAACATATTCAGATTGTCCAGGTCCTATTCCAAATGGATTTTTTAAGCCCATTAAAAAGGCTTCTTTTTGTGTTGAAAATCTAGACTCATCGTATCCTTGCAAGCTGAGTCTCGATTGAAATAGCTCTATCACAAATGGGCTTTTAGCGATCCAAACCAACACAGGAATAGATAAAACACCTAAACTGATGCTAGTTTTTAATCTTCTTCGGAATAGTTCTCGCTTGGTTAATAAAAGATAAATAAAAAAAGATATGACCAAGTTTCCCCAAGCTGCTCTAGAAAAACAAACGAAAATTGCAGTTAATAATAGTAAGAATGTAAATGAATAAGCAATTTTTATAAATATGGATGATTGTCCTTTTTCAAATAAACTAAAGGCATATAACGCTGGCACAATAAGAAATGGTCCGAAAACATTCGGATCTTTAAAAAATGCTTTTGCTCTTCCAAACATTAATAACGAATCACTAAAAGGAATGAGACCGAAATACGCGAGAATTCCAATGGAAGCTGCTAGAACTCCTGAAATTAAATAGCCGTTCATTATCACAGTTAATAGAGAGGTTTTTAAAATTTGACTTACTCCTACTACTACGAACCATGAAATCATTAAATAGCTTGTGATAGCTAGATAAGAAAGTGATCCGTGAACCTCGTTAGCAAATAACAGTGAGATAAATTGGAAAATCAAAAATAGTAACATAACGATTAATGGGATGAAGACCTCTTGTGGAAATCTCACTAGGAAGAAAATCAACCCACAACATATAATCAGCACCATGAAAAAGTCATATGGAGAAGGCTCAATCAAAACGAATGAGCTACTGAGCATCATTAAAAATAATAGATGAATTAGCCATTTTGGCGCTCTCTCAGTCATGTTTAATTTCCTCCGACTTATATTCCTTTATCGTACTCCATGCAAATATCCCATGAATTAGATAACCTGATGCACTCACTAAACTAATACATAATAGCGAGGTTGTCGGTGTAACAAAAAATTCTAAGGCCAAAAATAAAGAAACACAAATTAGTATAAATCGGATTAATTCACTTATAAATTGTTTTCCAAGTGCATTAAAAACGTAGAAATTAGCAGAAATCGGATTAATAATAATCTTCATAAAATATAAAACGGATAGAATTTGGATGAACTCAGCTGCTTGGATCCATTGTTCGCCAAAAACAATTTTAATAGCTAAAGGTGCACATAACGCTACAAGTCCAATAATAATTAAACCTATAACAATCATTTTTTTTACTGTGTCCCAAAAAAATTGCCGAAAATGTTCTTGTGAATTTCTTGCTGTCTGTGCTGCTTGAGATAAATAAACTTGTGAAGCYGAAAACCCTATTAAACCTTCAGGTATTGTTAAGATCTTCTGAGCAAGAAAAAACCAACCTGCAGTTTTTGCATCAAAATGAGCTGCTAAATAAAAAATAGGCATTTGCGTACCCAAGCTATTTATTAAAGCGGCCCAACTGGAAACAATGGGATATGATTTATAACCAATTAACACCTTAACAAGTGATTTTGCACTTATTTTATATACAGCTTTATGTTTCCGTTTAATTAACCTAAAATAATCTAGCGCACCTGTCATTCTGCCGATGATTTCTCCTATAAGTAATCCAGGTAAACCAAGTTGGAAAAGACCTAATGAGAGTTGCGAAGTAATTTGACTACTATTCATGGTCATTTTCGCCCTAGAGATTATCATGTACTGCTCATCTCTTAAAGCCCATGAGTTAAAAGCCTGGAATATGCCAATTCCTAGTAAACTTAAAGACAACATCCACATATATGTTTCAAGTTCAGGCACATTCAATAATTTTGAAATTGGAATAAAGAAAAACAGTATACATAACAAAGCGCTGACGATAAAAGCTAAGATAATCGATAAAACGAGAAGATGAAAGGCTTCATCTTCATCTTCGGGAAGAGGTATTGCTGTTTCATATCTAAGAGAGACTAGAATTGTTCCTGTAAACAATAGGGATAAAAAAACAGAATAAACACCAAACTCCTCTGGTGTATACAGTCTTGTTAATAATGGTGTTGTTAGTACTATTATTAAATTGGTTAACGCTGTTCCAGCCATTAACACTGACAAACTACGAATAAATGGATTTTTTAAAAGCTTATCCTTCCACTGCCACAGTTGTGTCAAGTCACCATATCCTCACTCTCTTTCACCTAATATCTAGCGATCTACACGGTTTCAACTAATCTAGGTGGCAACGTTACAAATTCAACTCCATCTACTACATGGTTTGCATTTCGTTGATAGTACTTAACCATTTCATTTCCTAGTTTTCGTTGAATCACAAGATAAGCTTGTTGTATTAAAAATGGACGTTTTTTAACGTCGTGAGCATCTGAAGCAATAAAATGAACCATCTGATGCTGACATAATTTTAATGCGAATTTTTTAAGTTCTTTGCCGTTTGCACCACATACACTGCTAGCTGTAACTTGGACTAGTGCACCTTTATTTACTAAATCCAATAACTTTTTAGGATGACGGCGAATTTCCGTATTCTTCTCTGCATGCGCAATGATTGGAATGAATCCCTTTAACTGTAGTTCGTAAAATATGGACTCGGTAAACTGCGGTATGTGTTGTGTTGGAAACTCAATTAATATATATTTCATACTGTCTGCTAGCGTCAATATTTCTGTTTCTAACTCCTCCATGAACTCTCCATGAAGGTGAACTTCCATGCCAGATAAAATAGTAACTGGAATTTCTCTCTCTTGTAACAATGAGTTTAATACGTGAATAGAATTTTTTATTTCGTTTGCATCTTGGTTAAATTGGCCGTTGCGATGATGCGGTGTTGCAACAATATGTGTCACTCCATTTTTCACAGCATTTTGAATCAGAAGCATAGCCTCTAATTCTGAAGTAGGTCCATCGTCTAAACCGGGTAACACATGATTGTGTAAATCTACGAGCATATCGACTCACTCCTTAATTGTAATAAGAATAAGAACGGACGGAGCCTTTTGATTTATTGATGATCGTTCCAATTAGAGGTGCTTGGACTTGTTTTAACAGCTCAATTGAATAAATAGCTTGTTCTACTTTAGAAGATTCAGCATTCACCACATACAAACACCCATCTACGTTTGCAGATATATGTAATGTGTCAGCAACCAGTAATGGTGGAGTGTCAACAATGATTATGTCGAATTGGTTCTTCAATTCTTCTAGAAGTTGTACAAATTTAGTAGAAGATAATAACTCAGTTGGATTAGGCGGAACAGGACCAGCGCTAATAAAAGATAAATTTGGTACTTCAGTGGACTGAATAATCTCATGCAAAGTGCATTGTCCAGCTAAATACGATGTTATTCCTATACGTTTTGGTAAATGAAATAAATTACGACCAGTTCCTCTTCGCAAATCCGCATCAATAAAGACGGTTTTTTTTTGATCCATCGCAAATACAATACTTAAATTTGCACTAACAAAAGATTTACCATCACCTGACTCTGCACTCGTAACTAGAAGCGTTTTTGCATTGTTCTTTGAAAGTACATATAGTAAATTCGCACGAATGGAGCGAAACATCTCTGTAAATACATCGAAAGTAGGTAGATCATGTATGAGTTTGCCTTCACCTGGAGGCACGATTCCAATGACCGGTAACGCTAATGCTTTTTCTGCTTTTTCAGAGGAGTCAACTAGAGTAAAGAACATCTCTTGAATCAAGATGAATGAATAACTAGCTAAAAATCCAATGATTGCAGAAATAATAAAAAATAGTGCAGTAATTGGTTTGACTGACTTTGTATCTTCATTTACAGTTGCTTGACTTAAGATATGTACGTTTTCTAAGTTCATGAGTGTTTTGATTTCTTCTTGGAATGTTGTAGCCAATGTATTTGCTAATGCAGCTGCTTTTTCTGGTGTTTTCTCTTCAGCTAAAATGGTTAGTATTTGTGAATTAATACTTGATTGAATTTCAACTTTTTGGCTGATTTCTCCTTTTTTATACGTTTCGTCCAGTGAACCATTAACCTTAGTTAAGATGCGATTACTTTTCATTAAATATTTATATGTTTCAATCAGTCGTAAATTCGCATCAATTTCTCCACTCGACACGACATTTGCAGTCGTGAAATTCACAAGAACGTCTGTCTTTGCTTCAAATTTTGGAGGAATAGCAAAACTCGAAAATCCACCAATAAGGGTTATATAAAAAGTGACCAGCAATATGACTTTCTTCTTCTTTTTAAACAATCGAATAAAATCACGTATTTCCATTGTTCGATTCATGAACTTTAATAAGCCCCCTTGCCTTTATAAATTGCCACAAATGTAAGGATGAAAATTTTCATGTCTAATTTAAATGAACAATTTTCAATGTAAAATAAATCATGTTCTATTTTATGCCCATGACAAGAATCTGCTCGCCCATTTACTTGAGCCCATCCAGTCAATCCAGGTTTCAATAACAAACGTTTCCTTTGCTTTTCGTTATACCACTGTGTTATTTCTGGTACTTCCGGCCGAGGTCCAATCAAACTCATTTCACCTCGTAACACATTGAAGAGTTGGGGTATCTCATCAATACTGCTTTTTCTTAAAAACATTCCAATCTTTGTGATTTCTAAATTGTGAGCTGACTTAAAAATAAAATTATCTGGAACGCCATAGTTCCATTCGTGTTTAGGCTTGTTACTATTTATTTTATTGTGTTTCATGGTGCGGAATTTAAATATTTGAAAAGGTTGATTTGATTGTCCAATCCTGGTTTGTGTAAACAAAAGTGGTGTACCTGAAGACAAAAGTAAAAAGAGTGAGATGATTGGGTAAAGAGGTAATAGTAAGAGCAGCAAAATTAGAGAGACACACACGTCGAAACAGCGTTTACCATATCGCTCATAAATAAACGGTTCAATTGTCACATGCAATAATGAACGAATTCTTTCCAGACCTTACACTCCTCTGTCTTTTTTGAGATCTTATTTATAATTTTAGATTTCAACATGCCTAGTTGATTGTATTCGGGGTTTTCCACAAGCAGAACTACTTATGACCTAGTGTCGTTATGAATCAAAAAAAATTTAAACATGTACAAGACGTTTGTAGTATGTTCTCTAATTCAAATGTACTTTATTTTGATAAAAGTTCCGTCCATACTTCTTTACATTTTTAATTTCGACAACAAAAAAGCACGTCTTTCGAAATTTATCGAAAGACGTGCTTTTTTGAAAAGATTATATCCACTTACATAAATCATGTAAATGGAGACGGCGGGAATCGAACCCGCGTCCAGAAACTCCAACACTTAAGCTTCTACGCGTGTATCTTGCCTATTAAATTTCGCGCAGCATTATGCCGACAAGCGGGCGTCTTGTGCGCTAACTTGAGAGTCTCTTGT
>NZ_JBFUKT010000021.1:0-31715 GCF_056400705.1 Paenisporosarcina sp. P5_A11 | reverse complement strand
GATAAACTCAATTCATAAAATCTTGTAAAGAAATTTAAAATAGAATATTCACCACTACTCAAATTTCTCCATTCTAAATTAAAAAAGTTTTCCTCTTTATAGTTTTCAACGTATATTTTTAATAACTCGTCATTAGTTTTAATACGAACCTGTCTAGATTTAACCTCAACTTTGTTTATCAATTTCCTTACAATATTTAAATGTTCAATCATAGGATTGTAGAAATTTTTAAACATATTAATGATTTTATTAATATATTCTAATTTGGTTTCATTTAGATTCTCAGAATTAAGCAATAAATTATCCATATCTTTATCTTCAAGAAAAGTAAATTCTTCCTCTATTTCACTTAATAATTCTAGTTCATTATTGAAATCGTGATCCTCAGTTAAATAAAAATCATCATTAAAATTATCTATTAAATTCCTGGCGACTCTTTCAGAATCAATGTTATGATTTATATTAAATTCATTACCTATATATTCATATCTCACAAATTCGCTATAATGAAAATCTTTTTCTTTATATAGAACAACATCCACTTCTTTTAAAACGGAATTTTCCGTTAATAAAAAATAAATTTCTCTTCAACTTTGTCTAAAAAAACATCCATATTATTGTAATCCAAGTTCAAAAATTCTTCTAGCCAATTATGTAATTCAACTTTAATAGAGAAAGCATTAAAAGTGATTTCTTCTAAAATACTCCTTAAATCCTCTATTTCGTTCTCATTTAATAAAAAATCAATATCCAAATTATCTGAAAAAAATTCTTTTAACTTATATTTTATTAACTCTCTCTCTGTTACGAGAATATTTAAATAGGAATCCGCAATATTCTTATCAACGTTAACTATTATAGTATTAATAATATTATCAAGTGTTTCATATTCTTTATTAATCTCATTTTGAGATATACTGGAAATATTTTCTTTTAGTAATTCAAACTGAGCTGCTGTTATCGAATCAATCTTACCAAATAGTTTTATCGAATTTACACTTCTCTCAACTTCTAAATCACTTTGAAGTTGATTCCAAAACATATTAAATTTAGTTTTATCCCAATGAATCTCACCCTTTATAAAGCTTTCATTCTCAATTGCATCTAATAAATTTTCCATCCATTGAATTATTTTATTGTATGTATAATTAAAAACTTTTCTCAATAACTCTTTTTCTTCTTCAAATTCATCTATTTCTGAATCATTTTCAGATAACTTTATAAACTCCTGAATCATATAATCAAGAGCTTCTTGATAATTCCTATCTTCTTTTGATTTTTTGTTATATATTGATTCTGTTAATGATTCATTTAATTTTAAATATACATACTTAGGAATTTTAACAAAATCACTTAACTCTAATTCTTTTTGATTAATAATTGTAAATAAAATTTGTGATTGGTTATTTTTAGTTTTATAATTCGTAATTCCACTTGATTGGGTATCAAAAGAATCTAATAAGGCGTTGGTAGAAATATTATGAATTTTTGATGGATATTTTATTAAATTGTTTGCATCAAAAATATTCGAATAAAAAAATATTTCAAAATCTCTTATTTTTTCAATTGGTAGGTAATTTGTTAGACCATTAACTTTTAAATTAATTATGTTTGTAGAAAAAAAATACTCTTCTTTATCACTTCCAACAATAGTATACATGTAATTAGTAAACTTATTTCCGTCCAATACCTCCATGAGAACTTTTAAAAAAGTCGATTTTCCTGCACCATTTTCTCCTATCACTGCAACTATGTTTTCAATATTAGACCCATATAAATTTGATATATATTCATTATTCTTTTCTCTTTCTAACGTACGTTTTTTGAAGTTATAACTATAGTTGAATTTTCGGTTTAAATGAATAGAATATGTGCTTACATCTGTTTTTATCCATACATAATCTATAATCATAAATGATATTCCTCTCTATAAATCACATACTATCTAGTAAATATTCCTAATCACGATTTCTTATATTGTACACTAATTGGAAAAATTAAGAAGCTTATGCTTAGATTATTAATCAACCTTCTTGTGAAGAATAATATTTTAAAACTAAAACTTTCATATGAATAAATAATAGAACCTAAATAAAACCGTATTATTTTGCATAAATCTGCTTTCTATTTACACAGTTCCAACCAAGCCACAGCTTCACAATGAGTGGTCTGCGGGAACATATCATCAGACTGCACTTCTTTCGTTTCATACCCACCATCTTCTAATATCCGTAAGTCCCTTGTAAAGATTACCGATGGAAAGATCTGAACCAGGTAATTTCTAAATTTAAAACCCCGGGTACCAGCGAAAATTTTTCGCAGGTATTCGGGGTTTTAAAATCTTAAATGGTTAAAACAGCGCAATATACTCAAAAAAGCACATCAAATTTATACGTTGATGTGCTTTCATCTATTAAATCTTTCTCAAACAGGGAAATCACATACAAATGATAAGGCTCACCATGATTAATCAAAATGAAGTTTTTAGTACATGGTACCTTATTGAAAGTGGTATGTTTTTTTCCCTTATTTACCGATTTTTAAAAATCAATATTTAAGCCAGTTTTCATCATAGTCTTCAATTATTATTTCTGAAAAAACTAATCTGTTAAACACTAGGAATGTAGAAGCCACTTCTTTTTTCTCAAAGTTTGTATTGTGATTGATAAAAATTAACTCATCCTAGTTTCGGTTATAGTTGTTTCTTCAGACCTAGTACCAGTTTTTGCACACGAGGGTCACTGGCGATTAATTCAGCTTCCACAGCTTCACACTCTTCTACCACCAGAATAAAAATAAAGATTTTCTCATTTCATCCATATAATTGATTCTAGAGTAAATTGTAAGATTCGTGTAATTTTTTTCACCACAGTATTATTTCCCTAATTTAATTCGGTCCTTCTGTTGCTCAAAAACAATAGAAGAAAGATATTTTCTCCCATCTGCTGTAGAAAGTATCAAGCTTTGTTTCTCTTCTCGATTTGCTGGTTTTTCAAATTCAACAAATTCCCCATCGAGAGATTCTGTGACTTTACTAATCTCATATCCTTCGTACAGGTATAAATCAATTTTTTCCTTCTCCAAAGCAAATTCTTTAAACGAACTCATAAACTAACCTCCTGAGTCATTACTTTTTTATAAATGAATATGAGCAATAGGAAGTAAATCAGGGGATTTTAAACACCATTGATTCCTTAAAAACACCTGATTTTCATGTGGATTATCGATGTGTATTGCTGTTGTGATTATCGTGAAGCTTCTACTTTTGTGGGATTAGAAGGCTGTACATGCTTACCACGTCTTAAATATTGTCCTTTGCCTCGTTCGCCAACGAATTGCTTGTCTCGAATGACAAATTCTCCACGACAAAGAACAGAAACAGGCTCACCTGTCACTCTCATCCCTTCAAATGCATTATAATCAACGGCCATATGATGACTATTAACTGAAATGGTACGTTCTTTTTCCGGATCGAAAATAACGATATCTGCATCACTTCCAACTGCAATCGTTCCTTTTTGGGGAAATAATCCGAATAACTTTGCTGAACGAGTCGAGACAATATCCACAAACTCGTTGAGATTAATTCTTCCTTTTTTTACTCCTTCTGAAAAAAGCACACTAAACCGGTCTTCAATGAAAGGGCCACCATTTGGAATTTTGGTAAAATCTCCTTTCCCCAAGTCCTTTTGTCCTTGAAAATCAAAAGAACATTGATCAGAACCAAGTGTTTGAAGTTGACCACTTTTTAATGCGTTCCATAATACTTCTTGATGTTTCTTTTCTCGTAAAGGTGGAGACCAAACGTATTTTGCCCCTTCAAAATCAGGTTTTTCAAGAGCCGATTGATCCAGAACAAGGTATTGAGGACAAGTTTCCCCATACACAGTAAATCCTTTGTTTCTCGCTTCTGCAATTTTCTCAACCGCTTCTGCACAAGTGACATGCACGACATACAACTGGGATTCGGCTAAACCTGCTAATAAACATGCTCTTCCGGTTGCTTCCCCTTCGATTTCTGATGGTCTCGTCAACGCATGATAGATTGGATCAGTGTTTCCAGCCGCTAACGCTTCTTTTGTTAAAAAGTCTATGACATCTCCATTTTCAGCATGAACCATTACGAGTGCTCCATGTTTTTTTGCCATTACAAGCGTTCGAAACAAAGTCTCATCGTCTGCCTGTAGAACATTCTTGTATGCCATAAACACTTTAAAAGACGTGATACCTTCTTCCTCGATGACTTGAGGGATTTCATCTAAAACGCTATCATTGATTTCTCCAATCATTAAGTGAAATCCATAATCAATCACTGCCTTATCTTTGGATTTCGCGTGCCAAGTTTGAATCGCGTTCTTGAGCGGCTCTCCTTTATTTGTTAAACAGAAATCAATGATTGTTGTTGTTCCACCGAAAGCAGCGGCAATTGTACCTGACTCGAAATCATCTTTGCTCACCGTTCCTCCAAATGGCATTTCTAGATGAGTATGTGGATCAATCCCACCAGGGAATAGATAACACCCTTTTGCATCAATAACTTCCATTCCAACACTTGGCAAATCGAAGCCGATCGCTGTGACCTTTCCGTTATCAATAAGAACATCCGCACTAAACGTATCTGTTGCCGTGACAATCGTTCCATTTTTAATCATTTTTTTCATAACAATTCTCCTTTCACAATTTAGAAAACAGATGTTGTTATCCTCTTAGACTAGCTAATGCATGTTGACGCTCATTCCAAGTCATAGCTATTTTTTCGCGTGGAAGCTCTATCATACTGATTGCTCCTTCTTCAGGGCATACGATGGAACATAGATTGCATCCAACGCAATCCGCATCGCGGACTTTAAGATATTTGTTACCTTTTGGATCTGTTAGCATCTCGATACATTGATGTGCTGTATCTTCACAAGCAATGTGGCATTTGTTGCAATTGATGCAAATATCCGTATTAATCTTTGCTACTGTTTGATAATTTAAGTCTAGATTTCCCCAATCGGAGTACTTTTCTACCGATTTCCCAATAAGTTCAGTAACCGATAGGATTCCCTTTTCATCGAGGTAGTTATTGAGTCCATCAATCATGTCTTCGACAATACTAAATCCATGGTGCATGGCAGCTGTACAAACTTGAACACCCGTAGCACCCATCAACATGAATTCAACCGCATCTCGCCAATTTGAAATGCCTCCGATACCTGATATTGGAATATTAATATTTGCGTTTCTTGCACATTCCGCTACCATATTTAGCGCTATCGGTTTTACTGCTGGCCCACAATAGCCACCATGAGCCCCTTTTCCTGCAACATGTGGGATTGTATTCCACGTATCGAGATCGACTCCCGCTAGGCTATTTATTGTATTAATCATACTAATAGCGTCTGCTCCACCTCTTACAGCTGCTTTTGCTGTCATCGTTATATCCGTAATGTTTGGTGTTAGTTTCACAATGACTGGAGTCCTAGCTACTTCTTTCACCCACATTGTTTGCGACTCAACAAGATCCGGCTGCTGACCTGAAGCTGCTCCCATCCCACGTTCTGCCATCCCGTGAGGACATCCGAAGTTCAACTCAAGACCGTCAACCCCTACGTCTTCTACTCGCTTAACAATTTCATGCCATTTTTCTCTGCTAGGTTCAACCATTAAAGAGGCAATGATTGCATGATTCGGAAATCGTTTTTTCGTTTCATATATTTCTTTTAAATTCACTTCAAGTGGACGATCTGTAATCAGTTCAATGTTGTTAAAACCGACCACTTTTTTTCCATTAAAACTAATTGCCGCAAACCTTGAAGAGGTATTAATAATCGGTTCACCTAGGGTTTTCCAAACCGCTCCACCCCAGCCTGCTTCAAACGCACGTTGAACTTGATACCCTGAGTTAGTTGGTGGTGCCGAGGCCAGCCAAAATGGATTCGGCGACTCGATCCCCGCAAGATTAATCCTTAAATCCGCCATCAGAATTCCTCCTAAGCAAATGATAGTAAAAACTACATCTTCTATTAATTATGCGGTTTCGATAATAGAATTTTTTAATTGTTGATGAATAGCATAAGCCGCTTTTTTTCCATGTTGAGCAGCTGAAACCACCATTGCTTCTCCTTGCCCTTCACCAAATATGACATCTCCTACTGCATAAACTTTTGGATTGGACGTTTGATACGTTTCGAGATTAATTTTCACGACTCCCTTGTGCTGTTCGAGTCCAAATGCATCTATTAATTCTAGGTATCTCGTTTGACCAATCGCTTTAATGACCGCATCAACTTCTAAAATGAATTCAGAGCCTTCAATAGGAACGGGTTGTCGGCGACCATCAATTCCTGGCTCACCCAATTTCATTTTGATACATTCCATATGTCTTATTTGACCAATGCTGTCCCCTATCAAACGAGTTGGAGCAGTTAGCCATCTGAATTCAACGTTATCTTGCTTAGCAAATTCAAACTCAAACTCATAAGCTGTCATTTCTTTTTGGGAACGACGATATAGAATTTTCACATTTTCCGCGCCTAAACGAACGGAGCAAGTTGCAGCATCGATCGCGGTATTCCCCGCACCAATTACCACTACACGTTTGCCAATTAACTCGTCTGTTATCTCTTTTGTTTTTGAATCTTCAACAAACTGAATCGCATCATAAACCCCTTTTAGCTCTTCTCCTTCAATTTGAAGCATAGGTCCTTTGGACATACCAATAGCTAAAATGACAGAATCATACGTTTCAAGAATTTCATTTACAGATATATCTCGTCCTACCGTGATGTTTGTTTTGATTTGAACACCTAATTTTTCTACTTGTTCAACTTCCCATTGAGCCACTTTTTGTGGTAAGCGGAAAGATACGATTCCATACGTATTAAGTCCGCCAGCTTTTGATTTAGCTTCGTAAATCGTGACATCGTAGCCTAAGCGTGCAAGTTCTCGAGCAGCTGACAATCCAGCAGGACCCCCTCCAATTATGCCAACGCTCATTCCATTCTTTTCACCAGCTTTGAATAATATTTGTTCATTTTTAATTGCCCAATCTGTGGCATATCGCTGTAAATCCCCGATCATAATCGGCTTGGTAGAATGGTTTAACACACATGCTCCTTCACAAAGTTCTTCAGTAGGACATACTCGAGCACAACTAGCCCCAATCGGATTTGCCTCCATGATGGTTGTAGCTGATCCTTTTAAATTTCCAGAAGCAATTTTTTTAATGAAAGAAGGAATATTAATCCCTGTTGGACATGCTTGAATGCACGGTGCATCGTAACAATAGAGACAACGATTGGATTCATCCATTGCCGCTGCTGGTGATAGACCTGCTTTCACTTCCTCAAAATTTCGATTTAATATAGCCAGAGAAACAAAGGATTTGCTATCATCTCTCATCTTCATACCTCCCAAATAGAGTAATCAATCTATCATCTTTTTGATACGGAGCTAGGCAAGAAAAGCGCAAAGCGCTCTCTAGCTCGACGCCAGAATGATGAAAGGCGAATCGCCTTTCTGACCCCACAAAGGGGCCCGCGAGCTGGCGGTTGGAGCTAAACATAGCTGCATCAAGTTCGAAGGTGTATCTAGTAATAACATAAACTTTCTTATCTATTAGCAAAATTGATCGGTATTACTTATTAATGCTTGACATTGCTCCATATGTTTCTGGTCGGCGATCTCTGAAAAATTGCCAAGTGTTCCGTACTTCTCTAATCAGTTCCTTGTCCATTTCGCCAATTACAACTTCATCTTGATCTCGGCTACCGATTGACACCATATTTCCTCTTGGATCAACTAAATAGGATTGTCCATAAAATTCCCCTAGATTCCAAGGTGCTTCTGTTCCTACACGGTTAATTGCCCCTACATAATAACCATTGGCAACTGCATGAGCTGGCTGTTCTAGTTTCCATAAATATTCCGATAGTCCCGCCACAGTCGCTGAAGGATTGAATACAATTTCAGCGCCATTCAAACCTAATAGTCTTGCACCTTCTGGGAAATGGCGGTCATAACAAATATATACGCCAACTTTTGCAAACTGCGTATCAAAGACGGGATAACCCAAATTCCCTGGCTTAAAGTAATATTTCTCCCAGAATCCATTACCGTCATTCCCAACGTTGACTTGTGGAATATGATGTTTGCGGTATTTGCCTAGATAGGATCCATCCGCATCAATGACCGCTGCTGTGTTGTAGTAAGTGGCAATACCTTCTTGTTCATAAATTGGTAAAATAATAACCACACCTAATTCTTTAGCTAGAGCCTGGAATCGAATCGTCGTCGGTCCGTTTGGAACTTCTTCTGCTGCTTCGTACCATTTCGGATTTTGTTCTGTACAAAAATATGGTCCATAAAATATTTCCTGCAGACAAATAATTTGAGCACATTTAGCTGCAGCATCTCTTACTAATTGGATATGCTTTTCAATCCCTTTTTCTTTATGAAGCTTAACAGGTTCATTTCCATCAACATCGTTGGATGCTTGAATCAAACCTATTTTTACTTTATTAGTCATATAAAAATCCCCTTTTTCAATTTTAGAATGATAAGAAAAAATTCATATTGTTGTTAAACGATAAGGCATCGAAGAATAAAATCTTCACTTTAGAAGAAACCATGATGAAGTATCTACGAGGAAATAACAGAAAGCCTTAATCGTTCTCCGACTAAGGCTAAAATAAGGAAGATTACAAGTATAAATAGATAAATAAACGAACTTTATAGTGAAAGTATGGCTTCCTTAAACGTTTTAACAAGGAATGTAAAATCATCTTCAGTCATGCTCAACGGCGGAGCTAAAGTAAGAACATTGTTATATCCCTCTACGGTATCACCATTTTTTCCGATAATAAGTCCTTTTGCTTTGCACGCATAAATCATTTCATTCACTTTTTTCAGCTCTAGTGGTTTTTTCGAATCTTTATCCTCTACTAACTCCACTCCGACTAATAATCCCTTACCACGGATATCCCCAACATTAGGATGATTATATAGTTCATCTAATTCACTTAATAAACGACTCCCAAGTCGACTTGATTGTTCAATCAGGTTTTCTCGTTCAATGATTTCTAAGTTTTTAAGGGCTACAGCACACGCAGCAGGATTTCCTCCAAAAGTATTTACATGGCGGAAATGATCATAGTCATCTGTCCCTTTAAACGCTTCGTAGATTTCACGTTTCACAGCCGTTGCAGACAAGGGAAGATAGGAGCTTGTTAGACCTTTTGCTATTGTAATAATGTCTGGCTTGACATCGTAATTCATAAAACCAAAAGGCTTACCAGTACGACCAAACCCACAAATGACTTCATCGCAGATTAGTAAGGCTCCGTTTTCTTCACAAATGCCTTTCACTTGCTTCATATAATCATCATCTGGAATAAGAACTCCACCACCTGTAATGATCGGTTCCATGATAACCGCAGCAATGGTGTTGGATAGTTCCCATTTCATCATACGATCAATTTCTTCTGCACATGCTTTGCTAAATGATTTTGCCGTATGATACTCAGGAAAGCGATAGCTGTCAGGTGGAGTGACATGTAAGAACCCTTGTCCCAAAGGTTCATATTTGTATTTCCGCTGAGCCTGACCTGTCGCTGACAGCGCCGCCATTGAGCTCCCGTGATACGAACGATAACGTGAAATGATTTTATATCGTCCATGGTCCCCTTTTTGTTGATGATACTGTCTCGCAATTTTAAACGCTGCTTCATTCGCTTCTGAACCACTATTAGAAAAGAAAATAACGTACTCATCGCCTAACCATTCGTTTAACTTTTCCCCTAATTTAATTGCAGGAAGATGGCTTTGTGTTAAAGGGTAAAAAGGCAATTCTTGAAGCTGTTCGTATGCAGCCTCCGCTAATTCTTTTCTTCCATAGCCAACGTTCACTGACCATAACCCAGACATTCCATCTAAATACCTGTTCCCATCTGTATCCGTAATCCATGCACCATCGCCAGATTTTACAACCATTGTAGAAGGATTATATTTTTTCATCGAGTGCCAAAGATATTTTTCATCTTTTTCTTCTAACTGATTCTTTTGTTCCGTTTGCATACTAACAACTCCTTTCAAATAAGACAGAAACCTTTTTACATAAAGCGAGATGTTATCATTTTTTTACGAGTAAAGAATTGAACACCGTCTTTTCCATTTGCATGCAAATCTCCGTAAAAAGAATCCTTTGCTCCTGAAAAAGGAAAGAATGCCATTGGAGCCGGCACGCCTACATTGACACCGAGCATACCTGGTTCAGCATCTTCACGGAATTGGCGCACTGCCTTTGCATCCTGTGTATAAATGGTTGCTGAGTTTCCAAACTTTGATTTATTAACAATCTCAAGTGCCTCGTCTAAATCTTTTGCGTGAAGAATACTTAAAACTGGAGCAAACAGTTCTTCTCTAGCAATCATCATTTCAGGGGTTACTTTGTCAAAAATAGTTGCTCCAAGGAATGTGCCATCTGGATGGTCACCCATTTCAAGTCTTCCATCACGAACAAGAGTTGCTCCTTCTTCTACCGCTTGCTCAATTAAACCAACTATCTTTTCACGATGAGAATGACGAATAACAGGTGTGAGCAGGACTTCTTCATCCATCCCATAACCTACTTTCATTTCATCTACTTTTTGTTTTAGAGCATTCACAAATGTTTCTTGATGTCCAACTAATACAACGGCACTACATGCCATACATCGTTGACCAGCACTTCCAAAAGAGGAACTTAGAACATTTTGAACGGCTTTTTCTAAATCCGTATCCGGCATGACAATATGATGGTTTTTAGCGCCGGATAAAGCTTGGACTCTTTTCCCTTGTGAGGCTGATTTTTCATATACATACTTGGCAACAGGTTGAGAACCAACAAATGAAATTGCCTTTACATCTAGATTTTCAATTAATGCATTTACAACATCATGAGTTCCATGAACAATGTTAAATACACCATCTGGAAGACCAGCTTCCGCTAACAATTCTGCGAGTTTGTTTGCTAGGATCGGTGTGCGTTCCGATGGCTTTAATACAAATGTATTTCCACATGCAATTGCGAGTGGGAACATCCAACAAGGAACCATCATCGGAAAATTAAACGGAGTAATCCCACCTACTACCCCCAAAGGGTAACGATACATTTCCGAATCGATTTCTTCTGAAATACTACATAGTGTTTCACCCATCATTAATGTTGGTGCACCTGAAGCAAATTCCACACATTCAATACCACGGAGTACTTCCCCATGTGCTTCTTTGTAGCTTTTTCCATTTTCCATTACAAGTAAATTTGCTAATTCTTCATGGTTATCAATTAATAATTGCTGATATTTAAATAAAATACGAGCACGTTTTGGTACTGGAACCTTCCGCCAAGTCATAAAGGCTGATTTGGCTGCTTGGACAGCTTGTTCCACATCTTCTTTCGTTGACACAGGCACTGTTGCTAACAATTTTCCTGTTGCTGGGTTTGGAACATCTAAGTACTCTGTTGCTAATGAATCGACCCATTGTCCATTCACAAAGTTTTTCAAAGCTACAATTCTATTGGTCAAAACCGTCATTTATATTACCTCCCAAGTCTATTGATATAATATTCAGACTCCAACGGCATTATACCTTTCCAACTACTAAATCACTGATAATTATTCGTCGTAAGTGTTAGGTGCAAATATGACAGTTCTAGTTTTAAAATATCCATGAAAAAGGAGCCCCCAGTAATCGTCCGAATGATTGGGGGCTCCTAAATTTGTATGCAATTTTAGTGAATGATTTAAATTTTTCTCAACACAGGGGCATGAAAATAAAATGGATTAATTCTATCTTCCCTCTGTTAGAAACAATGCATGACAATTCCAGTTGTTGAATATCCATAGACAAGTTACCCCAGAGCAAAAAACAAAGTTATCGCTGGAAATAATGAAGGGAAGATGGTTTTGCAAATGTTTGGTACCGTCTCTATCTCTACTGGTTTGGTAAAACTTTTGATTTAAATAAAAATACAGTTGATACATATGAAGTGGTAGATGAGTCTAGTAGCAAAAGTACTGTTAGTGCAGTTGGCAGAGGTTTTGATGGAGGACTTATTTTGGACCGGTTGGTCTACTTGCCGGATTATCTGCAAAATCAAAGATTACCCATTTAGTAGCAGTTCAATTCAAAGATGGTAAAAAATCCTATTAGATATCGATAATAAAATCTATAAAGCTATTTTAAAGAAATTATTTTAGGGATTCCAATCCATTACAATATATTATTCTTAATATGATACTAAACTGAAATTTTTAGCCAAACACTTCTTTAATAATCTTTAATAAAAAAGCTCAAGCCATTTTTGTTGGTATAACACTCTGTTTGCTGAGGGTTGACTTGATAGAACGAGCGAGCAGATGTTTCAAATCGTACGTCTCTGATAAATGACGCTCTTGATCAAGTGTTCTCGGGCAAAATGGTAGGAGACGGATTTACGATCAAACCTAAAGATGGAAAAGTCGTTTCACCTATGAACGGTAAAGTAGTTACTGTTTTCCCAACCAAACATGCAATTGGTATCGTAGCTGATAACGGCACAGAAGGATTTACTTCTAAGATTGAACAAGATGACCTCGTAGAACAAGGCCAGGTCTTAATGGAAGTAGATTTGGATTATGAGAAAAGAACGCTCCATCTATCATCACTAATCGTATTTACGAATTTGGAAGCAGGACAAGCTGTGACAATCAAGAAATCTGGTAATGTTAATTCGAATGATAAAAACATTGTTGAGATTACTAATGGAAACAACTGAAACATGTAACTAACATTACACCTCGGGTATCAGCAACAATTGTTTGCTGATTCTCGGGGTTTTTAAAACTTAAATGGTTAAAACAGCACAATATACTCAAAAAGCACATCAACTTTTTAGGTTGATGTGCTTTCATCTTTTAGGTTATTAGTGCCAAGTATGTTTCTATTTATGATAGTAACTACTACACAAACTGCATATCTATCTAAGTATATTACAGTTGAGAAAAGTTATTCTAGTTACTCCGGCAACTTCGGTATGGTCGGATTCTTCACGATCTTATAAGACTGTTTGATTAAATCAATTTCAATCGCATCAAACTCAAGTTTTATCGATTCACCTTCATTAGTTTCGGTATTAAAACGACTGACCGTGGCAAATGGATAAAACGTTAATGAAGTGGCCTCTGGATTCAAGCCCCCCAGCGTGGCCGTCCAGTTAAAATCTTCTCTTGTTTGCGCTGAGCCATCTGTAGAACCACCATTATAAGGAACTTCATACACATTGCCTAAATTATCACTGGCGATTAATTCAGCTTCCACAGCTTCCCACTCTTCTAACAAAGAGGGTTCTACAAGCTGTTGATATGCGATGTTGACTGACACATCGGTTAAAGTAATCTCTTTTAGATGCACCGTTACTCCATCCGCCGTCACTTTTTCATCTACAACAATAGGCTCTCCAGAAATTTGACTGACCGCAAATTCAAAGGTCCAGTTACCGTCTATTTCTTTAGTATCTGTGATAATTGTAGTGGGTTTCCAAGAAACATATGCCTGTGCCCTTTCAATGTCATTGTCAAAATCCGGAGTTATGGTTAATAAGCCCACGTAGCCCACATTCTCTACATATTCATACTCCATACCTGAATTGCTTCCCTCCGCGCCTTTTACAATAGGAAAACCAGCGATTTCTATTGCTTCTCCTAATGGTTCTTCCGACTTTAAGATAAATGAAATCGTTACATTGGTTCCGTCATAGACTGCCTGGTCAATGGTTATGTCGATTCCTTTACTACTTTGAGACAAACCTACGGACTCGCTAAAACGTCCATATGACTCAAATTCATCATTGTCTACCGCAAAATAATCGAACACTGACCCAATGATTGGAATCTGCGCCACAAAGTTTGCAAGAGCCGGTGAGACGATCATTGATGTAGTCGAAATTCCGATGATTAGTGCCACGGCCGCTGCCACTTGGTAAAAGCGTTTTCTACTTCTAGTCTTTTGTAATGGTGGGTTAAACAATAAGTCGTCAATTATTTGGTCTAGCTTTTGCGTTGGCACCTGAATTGTCTCAAGGGATGATTTAATTGAAATCTCTTTGTCTTTCATCCGTATACACTCCTTTTAAATTTTGTTTTAGTAACGATAGACCCCGGTGAATATTCGTTTTCACCGTGCCTTCAGGACAATCGAGTATATTCGCAATTTGTTTCACTGAAAAGTCTTGATAAAACCGCAGCAGCAATGTCGTTTTATATTTTTCTGGCAATTTACTGAGAGCATCTGCGACGTCCAATTGCTGAGCTAACTCCTCAGACATTTCATTCCCCACTAATTGTTCTACAACACTTTCTATCACGACCAGATTTTTCTTCTTCTTCAGTGCCGCAATGGCATTATTAATACATATCCGTGTCAACCAAGTCGAGAAGTAGATAGGTTCTCTCAGTTGATGTATGGATTCAATTGCTTGCAGTACCGTTTGCTGAAATACTTCGAGTGCATCTTCTTCGTTTTTCATGTATGTATACGCCATCCGGTAAAGCTTTTCTTTTTCTTGCTTTAACAAATCTTGGAGTGCCAATTTATCGCCCTGGATCGCCGCAATGACAATCTGTTCTTCATGTTGCATTCTGCACATCCCCCTTTTACTAATTAGAGCTATAAGACGTTTAAAACGTTTCATTTTTTTGAATAAGTGGTGAAAAATTACATTGTTGTTTTTAGATAATATTAACAGTAAATGGAATTAAACCTATGCTATTTTAATTGTTTCAATATACGAAATAGGAATACTACAAAAAGGACGTTCGTAAATGTGTCAAAACACTTTACGATCGTCCTTTTATTTTCTACTACTTTTACAAACCTTGGTTATGCTTTCTACTATCATATGTCAGACACAGAAACGTTTTCAAACCATCACTATGCCAAGTGCTGGTTAAATGACCACCGTGCCATGAAAGTGGAAGAGTTTATTACAGTGGGGAGTGAGCAGCTTGTAGATTACAATACACCCCAATTTTGCGAGGCTAATTTTAACATCTTACATGCTTGCGTTTAAAACCAAGCTTTCCTTTATCCACTTCTTTTTGAATACTTTCGTATGCATTTAGAAAACTGCTTTTTTTCTTGTCCCGTTTGATTTCTACTGGTCCTATTGCCTTTGCGGTATCGACTGCCTTTTCATGAAGCGGCAAATATGAAATCCCCACGGTGTATAGAAAATTATTCATAGCGGATTTCGTTCGTTCTGGAGAATCGTGAATCGTTTTTTTCACAAGATCAAGCAAATTGGAAATCTTGCTTTCTGAAAATTCAACGTCTAGTCGATTCCCTAAAAGCCAACAGTAGCAACTAAAGCCCCCTGACATTCTTAGCTCTTCACCGCTCGCGATCCATTTATCAGCAACTTCTTGTGCAATATCTGACTCTGATAAAGTTACGGCCACTACAAAATCGGACAGCATATAAAAATACGCAGCATCCATCCAACGATCATAATCCGACTCACTCATGGCTTTTGGGTCTGCAATAATGCCTGCAAAGTACATTGCATCGTAGTTCCCAGTGGAATAAAGCTCTTCAGCTAAAGGTTGATTTATTTTTATTTTCTTTGCGATTGGTTTCATAGCGCCTGTAGCCGCGCCAAAAAGCGGCTCATGTGCACCATTGGAAATGTACATTTTTTTAGTTCGTTCCTTGCCAAGGGCTTCAAGCTCCTGCATAACCATTTCTAAATTCATCGTTTAGCACTTCCTTCTTTTTAGAGTTTTTCCCCTAATATTAACATCATATAAGAAGTTAATAAATTATCTTATCAAATCACTAACGAAGTCTCTTCCCCAAAATACCTCCTATATCTGAACGTTAATATGATTAGCAACCTGACAGAATTTGCTATACACTTTATGTAATACTAAAGGCTGTGTGGTGATTTTTTTGTTCAAATTGTTGTTAATTGAAGATGATGCTTCCTTGTTTGATGAAATACAGGACAGGCTCTCGCAGTGGTCTTACGAAGTTTTCGGAATCCATGATTTCAACAATGTCATGGATGAGTTTATATCCGTTAAGCCTGATCTGGTCATTATTGATATCCAGCTGCCCAAATTTGATGGCTTTCATTGGTGCCGAATGATTCGGTCGCATTCGAATGTGCCAATCATCTTCCTGTCCTCCCGTGACCATCCCACAGACATGGTCATGTCGATGCAGCTTGGGGCTGATGATTTTATCCAGAAGCCTTTCCATTTTGAGGTTCTGATTGCGAAAATCCAGGCGATTCTTCGCCGTGCTTACAACTATAGTTCCGAGCCGATAAGCCTGAGGACTTGGTGCGGTGCAGCGGTTGATTTTGAAAAGAATACGGTTTCGAATGATTTTGGATCAATTGAACTGACCAAAAATGAAAGTTTCATCCTTCAGCTCCTCATAGAGCAGAAGAATAAAATCGTCACCAGGGACCAGTTGATGAACAGCCTTTGGGACGACAAGCGCTTCATCAGCGACAATACGCTGACGGTCAATGTCAACCGGTTACGCAAGCGCCTTGATGAGCTGGGACTCGGACAATACATACTAACGAAAGTCGGACAGGGATATATGGCGCTTGAAGAGGCAAAGAATTATGAGTCGTAACTTCCTGATTGAACGAGTCAGCTGGATTCTCCTGTTCGCTGCATTGCAAGTTTTCGGCCTGTTCATTGCCTATATTGACGCGACAATCCCATTCGGCTCCATACTCTATATTTCTTTCTTGTCCTCCCTACTTTTTGCCGTCTTTCTGTGCTTCCGTTATTTTAAAGAAACGAGATTTTTCCGAAGTCTGGAAGATTGGGAAAGCAGCCTCGACCTTTCGGAAGTTGCCGAACCTGTTAGCCCTTTTGAAACAATTGTCGAGCGCTGCATCACGGAGCAAACTGCGCTGCTGAAAGCCGAGCTGTCAGAAAACCGCATCCATCTGGAGCAGGAGATAGACGATCTTCTATCCTGGATTCATGAAGTTAAAACTCCTTTGACCGCCATGCAATTGATGATTGGACGCGTCGAAAATGAATCGCTGAAAGCCCAGCTGAACCAAGAATGGCTTCGGATTCATTTACTTTTGGACCAGCAACTCCACCAAAAACGTCTGACGGTCATCGAGAACGACCTTTATATCGAACAAAACAATCTTGAATCGATTGTTTTCACTGAAATCAAAACCGTGCAATCCTGGTGCATACAAAAAGGCATTGGCTTTGACATACAACTCGACATAACCAGCGTACTGAGTGATGCTAAGTGGCTGTCCTTCATCATCCGTCAGCTGTTGACCAATGCTATCAAATATAGTGACGCAAGCGACATCCAGATTCGAAGCTACAGTAAAGACGGCCAGACCTTCCTGGATATAGTGGACCAAGGAAGAGGAATCGATCCGAAAGACCTTCCAAGAATCTTTGACAAAGGGTTCACTTCAACGACCAATCACCGGGAGCAGGCCTCGACCGGCATCGGCCTCTATTTGGCGAAAAAAGCAGCAGCCCCCCTTCTCATCAAAATTGATGTGGAGTCTCAGATTGGTCAAGGGACGACTGCCACTTTATCATTCCCAAAACAAAATGAATTTGTGAACTTACAGGGCATGTGACAAAAGTGTCACATGCTTTTGTTTTTTGTTCGGCCAATCGCAGGATTAAAATGTCATTCCTTTTTATAATTAACTCATCCCAACAAAACAAAAGGAGTATGGACATATGAACATATTGGAAGCAAGAAAAATCCGTAAGAGCTACGGTAGCAAGTTAAATAGACAAGAAGTACTGAAAGGCATAGACATCAGTATCCAGAAAGGTGAATTCGTCAGCATCATGGGCGCATCCGGGTCCGGCAAGACGACTTTGCTGAATGTTCTTTCCACTATCGACCATGTAAGCGAAGGTACCATCCAGATCAATGGCAGTGAAATGAACCGAATGAAGGAGAAACAGCTGGCCGAATTCCGCAAAAACCATCTCGGTTTCATATTCCAGGAATACAACCTGCTTGACACCCTGACGGTAAAGGAAAATATCCTGCTGCCGCTATCAATCACCAAATTGCCGAAAAAGGAAGCCGAAGACAAGTTTACGGCATTGGCCAGTGGGCTCGGCATTCTGGAGATTGCGCATAAATATCCGAACGAAATATCAGGCGGCCAAAAGCAGCGGACTTCCGCAGCACGGGCATTCATCCATGAACCAAGCATTATTTTTGCGGATGAGCCGACCGGCGCTCTTGACTCAAAATCCGCTTCAGACTTGCTGAACAAACTGAGTGAATTGAACAGGCAGAGACAGTCAACTATTGCCATGGTGACACATGACCCTACCGCTGCCAGTTTCTGCAGCCGGGTGATTTTCATCAAGGACGGCCAAGTGTATACGCAACTGCATAAAGGGAATCAATCCAGAAAGACGTTCTTCGAAGATATCATCAAAACGCAAGGTGTTCTTGGAGGAGTTCAGAATGAACATTAACATCATCATCTTCCGCAACCTGAAAAAGAATCTCAAAAATTATTATCTATATGTATTTGCACTCGTATTCAGTGTCGCACTGTATTTCTCATTCGTCACCCTGCAATACGATCCGGCGATGGATGCAACGAAAGGCACAATCAAAGGCGGGGCTTCCATCCGTGCTGCCTCCATCCTGCTCGTGGCGATTGTTACAATATTCGTGCTGTATGCCAACACGATTTTCATCAAACGGCGCAGCCGGGAAATCGGCTTGTTCCAACTAATCGGCATGACCAAAGCGAAAATATTCCGCATCCTGAGCATCGAGAATCTCATCCTTTATTTCAGTTCGATCGTATTGGGGATTTTTATCGGGTTTTCATTCTCTAAATTGGCTTTGATGATTCTATTTAAACTGACGGCAGTGGATACTGCGGCCACCCTCCAGTTTTCAACACAGGCGTTCATCCAGACACTGGCTGTTTTCATCGGGATCTTTTTATTGATATTGGTGATGAATTATTTGTTCATCCGAAAGCAAAGCATATTATCCTTATTCACTTTGACTTCCTCGACGGAAAGCCATGTGAAGAAAACATCCAAGCTGGAAATCGGCATTGGCATTGCAGGATTGTTTTTAATCGGTTCAGGATACTTCGTATCATCCAGATTGTTCGAAGGCGATTTCGCGGGAATGACTGGGCTTTTCATTGCCATGGCATACACACTCGCTTCAGTCATTATCGGGACATACTTGTTCTATAAAGGGTCGGTCAGTTTCCTTGCCAATTTGATCCGAAAGAAAAAAGATGGTCATTTAACCGTCCATGAAGTGCTGTCACTGTCCTCCATCCAGTTTAGGCTGAAATCAAACGCACTACTGCTAACGATTATCACGGCAGTATCGGCACTGGCAATTGGCTTGCTGTGCTTAAGCTATATCTCTTATTATTCAGCAGAAAAGACGGCAACGGATTATTCCCCCGCTCACTTTTCACTGACGGATACAGCTGCCGCTGATAAATTCAAGCATTCACTGGAGACAGAGGGCATCAAGTACCGTGAAACTTTGATCGACGTCCTCACTGTGAAAATCAATGCATCTGACATTATGGAAACAGAACTGCCGGAGCTTGCGAAGGATGCAGCTGCCATGTCGCTTCCTGTCGTCAGCGACAGCAGTGTCAAAAGCATTGATGTCAAGGCGGATGAAACGGTCTTCACTGGGACCAGCAATTTGCTCCAGAAAATCATCAAAATTAAAGACTCAGGAAACATTGAGCTGATTGGCAAAACAGAACGTATCCCACAGAAGTTCATAGGGATGGAGAAGGACTTCGTCGTCTCCTGGTACTTCACGGATGGTGGACTTCCAATCGCTGTCGTCGACAAAACTGTGTTCGAGCGATTGAAAAATGATGTGGATCCCGCTATTCAAAAAGAATCCATGGTTTATATCGGCATCGACATAGCCGATGAAAAGGAAATCGTTCGTGCGAATGAAATGTTTGCAGAAAACGGATTGAGTGGCAACTATGCCAACGATTCCCGCCTGGATATAAGCAAGAAGCAGAAGAATACGATGGGCCTTGCTATGTTCATTGTTGGATTCCTCGGGCTCACTTTCCTAATCACTTCCGGCTGTATCCTGTACTTCAAGCAGATGGGCGAGAGTGATGAAGAAAAACCGAACTACACCATTCTGCGAAAGCTTGGTTTTACACAAAGCGATTTGCTGAAAGGAATCCGCTTGAAACAGCTGTTCAATTTCGGCATTCCTTTAATCGTCGGACTTTGCCACAGCTACTTCGCCGTCCAATCGGGATGGTTCCTATTCGGGACCGAGCTATGGACACCAATGTTCATCGTCATGGGTATCTACACAGCACTTTATTCGATTTTCGGATTATTGTCGGTTCTGTACTCCAAGAAAGTCATCAAACAGGCTCTTTAATAGATCGGGAAAGGCTCCAGGGATTTTCTTGCTGGGGCCTTTTTACGGAATGGTCTCTGCCAACATATCTTTCGTAATCTTTAATAACTTTATTATCTCAATTCCAACCAAGCCACTGCTTCACAATGCGTGGAGTGTATGTGACAACACATGAGGTGCTAGTGGTTTTTTATTTAAGCATATCTGTATATCCAGGCATTTTTTACAGGGAATTAGCTATATTTTGCACGAAGACATGATTATGTTTAACTTGTACTCATCAGGGGAATACATAATAATGGGCATTTATTACCTGAAAAATAATAGGGTCTATAAAAAACTAGAAATAACTAAATGCGCAATAATTTGGAGGTTGAGAATGTGAAATTGTTTCAGGTCCGAAAAGGGCAAATTGTATATTATCAGAACGAATTACACAGGGTTTATTCGGTAAAACCTATGTATAGAAAATCTGTTCATTTAATGAAATTGAGGGATTTATCACAGCATTTAAGCAGTGCGGCGGAAATAGATAAGTACCAGCCAAAGGAACTGGATAGCTTTATTTTCAATAAAAACATCTATACCCTCAGCAAGGATCGAAAAGCTGAGGAAGGAGATTACATATTAATTACACACCCCAATCCTGATTACTTGGATCATTATTCTTTAAATGAAATTGAGGTAGTGGCAACCGTTGAATCCAAAGGGGTTATTACAAGCAAGTCTAACGGGGTTAGGCATAATGAGTATCTTTTGATGGTTCCAGGCCGCCATGAACACAGCAACCCGATTGAATATCAAGACATTCAAAATATTGATGACAGCAACTTGAATGACCTGTCAAACTTTAATGCTGATATGCTGCCATCAATAGGCGACGTGTATAGTAGCAATGATAAAGATGCATCAATCGAAGCGATGGTTGTCGCCATACAGGGCAATACTATATTTTTGGGGGGCAATTTAGAGTTGGCACTTGAAGAGTTAATGAACACTGAAAAATGGGAATTTCTATATAACCTTCTTGATCAATGATTTCTTTATTTCCTCTTCACAATTGGACTTATCTGCCTTATTAGTTTCACAATTTAATTCTGTTGGAGGTTTCCATGAATGTTAATAAGCTAAAAGAAAATAGTGTTTTTATCATCTCACTATTATTAACCCTTATCTTTATTGCATGGGGGGTCTTTTTCACAGACCTTCTTACCAAAGTAACCGATACTATTTATAATGCATCCATTGATTACCTTGGATGGGTATATATCGGCTCTACCCTTTTCTTTGTGATTTTTTCCATCTATTTGCTGTTTTCTAAGTATGGCCACATTCGGTTAGGCAAGTCGACTGACCGGCCTGATTTTAATACCGCATCCTGGCTAGCCATGTTGTTTGGGGCAGGAATGGGAATTGGGATTGTTTACTGGAGTGTCGCTGAGCCGGTCACCCACTATACGAACCCTCCATATGGAGAGGGCTTTACTATTGACTCAGCCAATCTCGCCATGAAATATACATTTTTTCATTGGGGCTTGCATCCATGGGCAATTTACACGGTTATTGGACTAGCTCTTGCTCTCTGCCAATATAACAAAAAACTGCCTGCAGCCATTAGTTCTGTTTTCTATCCGATTCTGAAGGATAAAATATATGGACCCATCGGCAAAACGATTGATATTCTCTCTGTTTTTGCAACAGTCTTTGGGATTGCAACATCCCTTGGCCTTGGAGCCTTGCAAGTTACTGCAGGGATGCATACCATATTCGGTGCCCCAAATACGCTGTTTGTCCAGCTGATTGTCATTGCAGTGGCTACAGTGATTTTCCTTATTTCAATCAACACTGGCTTGGAGAAGGGAATTCAATACTTATCCAACGCGGCAATGATTATATCGTTCGCCATTTTGCTGTTGATCCTTATAGTCGGTCCTACCTTGACGATCATTAAAGTATTTTTTAATACTTCTGGGCTATATATTAATGATTTTGTCCAAATGAGTTTAAGGATGACACCATTTGGTGAAGGAGAATGGATTGCATCATGGACATTATTTTATTGGGCATGGTGGATTGCTTGGGCACCGTTCGTCGGCATGTTTATCGCTCGTATATCTAGGGGGAGAACGGTAAAAGAGTTTGTCATCGGCGTATTGATTGTTCCGACTCTTGGAACATGTATTTGGATGTCCATATTTGGCGGCTCCGCTCTTGATATGGTAGTCAACTCAGAAAACCATGAACTGGCGACCTATATAGCGGACAATGTGTCATTGGCTATTTTTACATTCTTTGAACATCTTCCATTAAGTTCCGTATTAAGCATCATGGGATTTGCTCTTGTGGCCATTTATTACGTAACCGTTGCGGATACTTCTACATTCGTATTAGGCATGTTGAGTGAAGGTGGAACGTTGAATCCTTCCAATAAAATCAAAATGACATGGGGCATCATTCAATCTGCGGTTGCAGCGGTCCTGCTAATATCCGGTGGATTAGAGGTATTGCAAACAGCTTCTATTGCAGCAGCTTTTCCATTTGCCCTTATTATGATCTTCATGTGCTACTCCTTGCTGAAAGGACTGCAAAGTGAATTGGAAATACAACCAAGTAATAAAAGCCAAAGAACAGTGGTAAGGAAAACGAGGCCATCTTCGTTTAAGAATATTTGAATCAAAAAACTGGAGCCTTTTGGGGCTCCATTTTTTTTGTGTTCATAAAGTTATTTTGCACACCGTTCAAGCCTTGTAAATAAGCCAGTCAGGAATTTTGGAAATATTGTTTTTCCATTACTTCTCCCTTGCTCCCCTTTTTATACACCTATCACGGATTCTATTTTGCATTCACATCGGGTTGATGAATTCCGAATATATTGCCTTCGGTATCAATATAATATCCTTGCCATGCCATTCCAGGCAGGGCATATTTGGGCATTGCGACCTTGCCGCCATTCTCAATGATTTTAACCTCTGTTATATCGTAATTTTCCACACCCATTGTACAAGCAAATCCATTTAAAGCTTGGCCAGTTTCCGCCGGAGCACTTTGACGTTGCATTAAAGCACCATTGATTCCAGGTTCATTTGCATCACCAGTCACTGCTCCAAAGTAAGGCATTCCTGCATAATCACTATAATCTTGAAATGACCATCCAAATACCTCTCCATAAAATTTCTTTGCCTGTTCCATGTCATCCACATGAATTTCGAAATGAACTAATCTCCCCATAATTACCTCCTATTTATTGATTACATACATTGTCTTTCACCAAAGGCAAATGGACATTCTTCCACCTTGATAAAAGGAGTTTCATAATGTAAGTATTCTCTATCTATAGTCCAGGTTCCTTTTTCAACCAAATAAAATTTTTCATTTTCATTACTCTTTGCGAGCAGAATAACTCTTAGGTAGTTCAAGATTATGCTGCTCCATGACCACACGTAGGCGGTCTGGGTAGTTAGTGATGATTCCATCTACGCCATCATCGATAAGCTTGTCCATAGTAGGCTCGTCGTCGACTGTCCACGGAATGACCTTCATGCCGTACTTGTGCGCATCCTGAACCATACTCTTTGTCACATACGGCACATAGCTCTCATCAGTGACTTTTCCATTCTGCGGGAAACCATGAACTGGTGAAATGGCGTCAACGCCGAACGAGTGGGCCGCCGCAACGAGGTCTCCCCCAAAGTCGTCTATGTCAATACCACCCAACCAAGGAGATGCACCCGGCTGACCTGGTTGCAGGAATTGAGGACCGTTAGTCAGTGCGATTAGGGGCAAGCGAGGTTCAACCTCTTTCATTCGCATGAGCGCACCCCAATCGAAGCTTTGGATTGAAACTCGGTTAAGCATTCCGGCTTCGCGAACCTCTTGGGCAACAATCTGCACGAATTCTTCACGTGGCGCTGTTTGCTCCGGTGCCCCGGCTTCCACCTTCGTCTCGATATTCATCCAGACATTATTAGCGTTGTAGAGTTTGACAAGATCGAAAACCTCGGATAGAAGTGGTATCTGTGCACCAGTGCTCAGGGCCTGACCTGGGTATTGCGGCAACATTTGTGAACCGCAGTCCAGCGTACGTACCTGAGCAAGAGTTAGATCCTTTATATACTTGCCAACGTAAGGGTACTCAGGGTCCCCAGCAAATGCCGGGCCTTTGTCTTTACACTTGGCACCCGATATCTTACGGTCGTGAGTAATAACTGCTTGATGGTCTTCGGTAATCTGCACGTCAAGTTCGAGTGTACTCACCCCGAGCTCGAGGGCCTTGGAAAACGATGCAATTGTGGACTCAACGGTGAGCCCAAGTCCGCCGCGGTGCGCCTGAAGATCAAACTCTTTGGGACCAAAGCTCTTCGAGTTGTGTGACCAAGACGGGTTTATAGCGGCTGAGGCTGGTTGTACTGACACTTGGCTTGCCGCTGAACACACCATAAGGGTAGCCATTGTTGCTAATATAAAATTTTTCCTCTTCATATTGCTCATCTCCTTATAAAATCTATTACTCTTATAAGTTTAGATGATTGATGCAAATCCTTGATTAATATGATAATAAGAGAAAGTAAATATAAATAAGTAAATGGTCTTGGTGCTTTCGGTTTATGCAATCACCTTAATATAACAAATAGATATTTAGTCGGAAGTAATAATTCTTATATTCATAGAAAAGATAAAAAAACTTTCCTCAGTTAATGTTTTTTTGTAAATATTGTAGCCGCTGCCTATACAAAATAGAGTCGGAATAGATACTCTCTGAAAGTATTTGTAGAATATAAAATTACGAGAGCTGGACAATTACAAACTGCCTTATAAGTTATCCAAAAGCTGCAATTTCACCATTTTCTTGACCAAAAGAAAGCACCCTATAGGTAGATTTTTTAAGAGTCTAGTCTATAGAGTACATTTTATTTGCAAAGAGACTTTTTTACATCGTAATCTTTTAAAAGCAGTTGTAAACCGCACTCCACATTGGTTGAGTAAAGATCACAGAACTATTTCAGTTGATTTAAAATAAAGTTTGATAATTTATAACAAAGTTTGATAAAACCCTGTATTAATATAGGGTTTTCTTTTGACCTTTAAACTCCAGCAGTATTGTTCAATTAAAGGGCCATTTTCTGGAATAAAGCGATTGCTGAAATCACGGAATTTTTAAATAATTGTTATTAAGTTAGAGCGCAGGATTTTAGAATATGGCCGAAACATATTGTATATAAAAAAATTAACATTAGTTTCTTAATTCTTTTTATTAGGAGGAAGAGTCGGATGGAAATAAAATGGATAGGTGTTAGCGTCCTCACCGGATTCTTTCTACTGGAGCTTGGTGCAATGGCTGCGTTCAGTTACTGGGGTTATCATATCAAGACAGGGGCAGCGGTCAAAATTATACTCGCGGTTGCCACGCCACTAGTCATAGCCACTCTATGGGGTATGTTTCTCTCCCCGAAGGCGTCGCTCCCCATCTTCTCCTTCCCCATACGAACTACGCTTAAGCTGGTTGTGTTCATTGTTGCTTCCGCAGCTTTGTACGCAAGTGGGCAAAACGCGCTCGCGGTTACTTTTCTGACGGTGTCCCTTCTTATCGTGGCAGCAGTCTTTATCTTGAAGTTTCATAAAGTAAATATGTGAAGCTTTATTTGAGAGAATGGAACTTTTCCCCTTTTAATCGGAAGCCTACTATGGTTAAGGAAAATTCAATATTAAAAAGCCTAATTTCTCAATTTAATGCTGAGAAATTAGGCTTATTTTTCATTGCTCCATTACAGTGCCATATTATTGAATAACATTATGATACGCTTCTTCGTGGCACACCTATATGAATTTTTTTTTATTTTCGAATCGCTGCTTTTTCTCTAAAATCAATGATTAGATCCAACTTAATCATAAAGTAAACACCTAGAATTCCATTTAAGCCATATGTCTCTTTTGTAATTTCTACTTGTACTTTAAATGAATCTGCAAGGTTAGTGAATTTCATTGATTTTATACTTTAAGGCGATAAATATTACTTGTATTCGGCAATACCTATTTATATTTCCCTAGTTTCTTCCCTTAGCCATACTCTCTCTTCTTCATTTAAATAAGGAGCTAGCTTTGTGTATACCTCTTGATGATAATTATTTAACCATTGCTTTTCACTCTCTGTTAACATATCTTTATTGATACCGGCCAAATCAATTGGGCAATACGTGATTGTTTCAAACTTCATAAATTGAC
Organism: Paenisporosarcina sp. P5_A11; assembly: GCF_056400705.1. Taxonomy (NCBI): domain Bacteria; kingdom Bacillati; phylum Bacillota; class Bacilli; order Caryophanales; family Caryophanaceae; genus Paenisporosarcina; species Paenisporosarcina sp. P5_A11. Next base: position 5,069 of record NZ_JBFUKT010000021.1, on the reverse strand, counting down.
CAAACTCTGTTTTCTCGTCTTCAACTACTAACATCATATTTTCAATTCTAATTCCATATTTACCTTCGAGGTAAATTCCGGGTTCATTCGTAATAATCATGCCTTTTTCTAATATAACATTATTATTATCATTCCTTATGCTTTGTGGTCCTTCATGAACATTCAAGAAAAAACCTACCCCATGTCCAGTCCCGCATTTATAGTCCAAACCATACTGCCAAATTGGTTGTCTTGCTAAAACATCTAAGTTAGAGCCTGTTGCTCCGTATAAATATTTTACTGAGCTTAATGCAATAAATCCTTTTAACACCAAAGTAAAATCTCTTTTTTGTTCATCGGTAAGTTTTCCTAAAACAATCGTTCTTGTAATATCTGTTGTTCCATCATAATACTGTCCGCCTGAATCAATTAAAAAAAGACCTTCATTCTTAAGAGTATATTGGGTTTCTTTATTGGCTTTATAATGCATCATCGCAGCATGTTCTTTATAACCCGCTATCGTATCAAAGCTAGGTCCAACAAATCCTTCCTGACCCCTTCTGAAATCTTCTAATCTTTCTTCTGCAGTAATCTCTGTAATTTCTTCTTTATCTACAGAGTTTTTTAGCCATTTTATAAATTTCACCATGGCTAAACCATCTTTTATTTCACACCATTTTAAATTTTTTATCTCAACTTCATTTTTAATAGCTTTTAAATTAGTCGTGATGTTAGGAATTTCAATTTTCTTTGTATTACTGTTAATGGCATTATATAAACTGATATTTGTTTTATTCGTATCTAAAATAACGGCATCTCCGTCTGAAAGATTTCTCAAGAATGTTTGTATTTCATGATTCGCTTTTAACTCGATTCCTTCAGCCTCCAGTTCTAATTTAACCAAAGCGGGAACCTTGCAAGAATCAATAAATAAATAACATTTATGTTCTGCTACGATTACATTAGCTATTACAATTGGATTGTTAGGCACATCGGCTCCTCTTATATTTAAAAGCCATGCAATGTCATCAAGGGAAGTTAAAATATAATAATTTGCTCCTTTATTTTTCATTTCTTCTCTTACTTCACTTAATTTTTCTACTCGTGATTTGCCTGCATATTTTACGTCATGAGTAAACATTGGTCCTTTAGGAATCTCCGGTCTATCTTCCCACAGATCACCAATTAAATCTTGATTCATTTTTAATGCGATTATCTTTGCTTTTAGATCTTTTTCCATCTTTTTAACCATATTAATTGAAAAAACATTTCCATCAAAGCCCACAATGCCTCCTTCATTAAGAACATCTGTTAGCCATTCTGAATAAAATGGTACCCCTGGATCCATCATTCTAAATAATCTGATTCCTGAGCCCTCAAGCTGCTCTTCAGCTTGAATATAGTATCTACCATCTGTCCATAACCCAGCATCCTCTAATGTAATAACTACAGTACCTGCTGACCCTGTAAATCCCGATATCCATTGTCTACATTTCCAATGTTCTGCTACATATTCACTCTGATGTGCATCAAAACTGGGAATTATATAAGCATCCATTTGATTTTCTTTCATTAGCTGCCTTAACTTTTCGACCCTATCTCTGATATTCATTACTAATACCTCCATTTTCCTTAAGACTAAATTCTTTACTTTCACGGTCATACAGCCATGCGGCTAGTACTATACTAATTATTCCAGCTGTAAGCTTTGATATTATAAATGCTCCTATCATATCTGGTGCTACTCCTGACACAAATCCAAGTTGACCACCAAATACAAATGCTCCACTTACTCCAAAGGCAGTACATACCACTTTTCCTTTAGGATTCATTTCCTTATATGTTCCAAATATCAGCAGATTACTAGCTAAACTTCCTAGAATGCCTGCTACTGACACTGAATTAATTCCAAATTTCTCTCCTATTTTTTCAAAACTATTTTTAAAAATTCGATTAATAAGCGCTAGCATAGGATATGCTCCACCTAAAACAAATGCGATCTTGGCTACTATAACAGTAGATTCAGATAGTGGTGCTAATCCTGATACAAGCCTTACATCAAATATCACTTCTATACCTTGTAAAAGTAACCCAACAGTACTCAAACTCACTATAAGCTTTCCAAATACATTAAAAACTTTTATAAAAACATGAGGAACTTTTAATAATCCTGCCCCTAAAATAATGGCAAAAACAAATATAGGGACCAGATTCAACACTAATATATTGATATTTATTTTTTGCCATAAGCCTGCTGCAAGACATCCTATTGGTATAGTAATAATTCCAACCAACACACCCTTAGAAAAGTATTTTTCATCCTCTTTAGAAAGCATCCCTAACGCGACAGGTATTGTAAAACTAATTGTGGCTCCTAAAGTAGATGCAATGATAATTCCTGAGAATGCCCCCATTTCCTCTGTCAATGCTAGCTTATTAGCCATTTGATAGCCCCCCATATCTACAGCTAAAAATGCTGCTGGAACTATAGAGGGATCTAGATGAAAAAATCTACAGATTGGAATAATCACAACAGATAAAAAATTTGTAAATATAGGGACTAATGAAATTATTCCTATCATGCCAAGCCCTAAAGCCCCCATGGTCTTTATGCCTTCCTCAAATTTCCCACCCAGTTTCAAATGATTTCCGGTAATATAATCAATAGCTCCGATTACAAAAAAAGAACCAATTAAATATAATATTAATTTATCCATTGTAATTACCACTTTCTATTAACTTTATATAATGTCTTTACTAGTCAGCATCTGTATTATCAAATCCTCTATTGTAGATATAATTAGGCGTATTAACAGCTATAAGCTTGACCATTTTATTAGTGTAATTAGCCCAATTGTGTGCAATATTTGAGTCCATATGAACACTGTCACCAGGATATACTTCATGCCTATTACCATTTATGTAAACTGTTAATATACCCTCTAAAACATAAATGAACTCTTCTCCCTCATGCTTATAGGATAATATTTCTTCATCTTTCTTTTGAGGAAGAATTTCTATAAGCCTTGGAACAAGTTGTTTATTTTCCAAATTTGTACTTAAACTATACTTAATAAAACCACCTTCTACTGAATCCATTATTTTTTGTTCATAACTTCTTAAAACCATATCTTTCCTTTTAAGTGGATAATCAAAAAAATATGTTAAATGTACTTCCAAAATATCAGCTAGTTTTTCAAGTGAATCCACTGCTATGGTAGTAAGCCCTCTTTCTAATTGAGACAGAAATCCAACAGATAGTTCGCTTTTTTCACTTAACTCTTTCAAAGTAATTCCTTTTTCAGTCCTCAATTTCTTTATTTCCATTCCTATATTCATCACTTCACCCCAAATTTCATATTCGTGAATAATATAATATATATCAGAGTAAAATTCAATCTATTATGAAATAATTTCATAAATATGAAATTCATTAGATTAACGTTATCATATATTCTCGCAAGAACAGTCCGTAGAATAATACAATCTGACACAAAAAAAAGACGCTTGATCTATTAAATCTATTCGCCTAGATTGTTAAATAATAAAATACGAAAAAAAGCTATCTTATTGTGCCTTACTCAACTAAAGTACCAATAGCTCGAAGGAGAGTAGAAAACTTTTAGGGTTCTCCATTCAATTAGCCGTTTTTCGGTATCCCAGTTTGCCATACACTCTAATCTATGTAGCCCAGATTTTGTCATATATTATATATAGGGGGTACCGTTCACTCAACAGGTTCAGAATTCGTTATCGATGGTGGATTAACTACACAGTAATAAAAGTACATGAAAAAATCTGTATATGATTTATAAAGGCTGATTTTCTTTTAGTAAAGAAAATCAGCCTTAGTTTTTTATTTAATTTAATTTAAAACCGCACTTATTTGTGGTAAGGTTCCCCGTAGCAGGTCCTAATGAGGTTTATTCCCTTTTCCATTTTAGATAGCCAGCTGAAGGATGACCCAGATCTCTCTCTTACTCCAACAGCTCTTCCGGAAGAAGCTTAAATCCTTCGATCATCGTGTCTTCTTCCACCTCGATCAACAGACAGCGTTTGCCATTGTAATTGACCTCTTTGACATATCTCAAGTCTTGAGGGCTGATTGAAATATTCGCTACTTTCGTGCTAATCTTGATGGACTTGGACGCGTAACTCGGAATGATATGACTTGCTTTCATTTCATATGTTCTGTCTTCAACCACCTGTTGAAATGCCCGCTCCACTTTTTCCGTACTCACATCTTTTACGCCGCTCGCCTTCAGCACACGTTCAACTTCTTTCGCATTCAAAGTAGGCATACTCTCTTCTTCGTCCTCATACTCTTCATCCACCACTAACATACTATTGATTTCATCATATACATTAGCGAGGGTTTTCGAATTTACTTCATCCCCGATTACTGCTTTGACAATTTCTTCAAACACCGCTTTGTCTTCCTCGGCCGTCATGATTTCATTGCCGTTCAAAACATTCTCGATAAATTGGAAATCCGGTTTATTCGCTTTGCTCGCTGCGTAAAGGATGTGATGGATGTCTGCGGCGTTGTCCGTGAAGCTAGGGAACAGAAATCCACCAATTGGAGAGGCCAGTTTAATGACAGGATCTGTCACCAAGCTCGACTTAAACTCTTTCTCGACAAAATCAAACACCAGTGAACTCTTCGGCAATTCGGTTTGATTCATGCTGCAAAGAATAAAAGGAGTGGTATATACTTCATCCCGAACGTCTATTTCTGTTTCATCGGGATTGCGTTTCGTTGTTTTATTATAATTTCCGCGAATGAATGTAACGACCATGTCCTTTTCATATTGTTTGTCCTTAACCATTTTCAAGGCGATCTGCTGCATATGCGCTTTCCATTCACCTATATCTTCAGTCTGAAGTCCTTCATATAATAGTCGTTGCGTATGGTCCGTTTGCTCTTCTGCCTGACGCTGAAACTTCACCTCAAACAGCTTCACATCCAGTTTCCCACCTAAAACCTTTTTAAAATTGGCAAGAAACAGCTCTTGCTGCTCCCGGTCCAACAAGGAAAATGAGTGGCTCTCCTCATGATAGGTATCACTGCTTTCCTGTTGGATGTATAC
>NZ_JBFUKT010000020.1:0-32210 GCF_056400705.1 Paenisporosarcina sp. P5_A11 | reverse complement strand
CTATTGGGAAATTCTCATATTAGATGTACCTTAAAGAAGTTTTGGAAGAGTAATCAAAAAAAAGAAGAATGGGGAAGTGACAACGTCATTTCTCCCATCCTACTTTTATTCAATGAAATCTTATTTTGTGAAGTTATAATATTTTATCAAGGAAGTCTTTGGCTCTAGCTGTTTTAGGTTGGCTAAAAAATTCAACTGGGTTGCCTTCTTCTAGTAAAACACCGTGATCGAGGAACAGAATGCGGTCTGCAACTTCACGAGCAAAGCCCATTTCGTGGGTTACCACGACCATTGTCATACCGGATTTTGCGAGATCTTTCATGACGTCCAAAACCTCTTTTACCATCTCAGGATCTAGGGCTGAAGTTGGTTCGTCAAACAACATGAGTTCAGGTTCCATCGCAAGCGCACGAGCGATTGCGACACGTTGCTTTTGGCCACCAGATAAACTATTTGGATAAGCTGCTTCTTTCTCTGATAAGCCAACTCTTTTTAGCAATTCACGAGCTTTTTCCTGAGCAACTTGTTTATTCACACCCTTCGCTTTCAAAGGCGCATATGTTAAGTTTTCAAGTACTGTTAAGTGAGGGAATAGATGAAAATGTTGAAATACCATTCCTATACGTTGACGCATTTTGTTTACGGGTGTTTTTGAATCGGTTAAGTCCTGTTGATCAAACACTATTTTTCCAGAGGTCGGTGTTTCCAACATATTCATGCAACGGAGAAACGTAGATTTTCCAGAGCCTGAAGGACCAATGATAGAAACGACTTCACCTTGGGCAATTTCTGTAGAAATATTACGTAATACTTCGTTGTTGCCAAATTTTTTGGTGAGATTATCAACTTTGATCACTAACCTTCAACCTCCTTTCAAGCACTTTACCAATCGTGGAAAGACCAAAGACCATAATCCAATAGATTAAACCGACGAAAAGCAATGGTTCAAAATTTCGATAAATATCCGCACCGACCACTTGTGCACGACGCATTAAATCTAACACGGAGATGGTTGAAACAAGTGCCGACTCTTTTGTTAGTGTAATCACTTCATTCATTAGTGATGGTAGAATATTTTTTAAAGCTTGCGGTAAAATGATGTCTTTCATCATTTGTCTATAAGGAACACCCAATGCCATGGCCGCTTCTGTTTGCCCTTTATCCACAGCTTGAATCCCAGCGCGAATAATTTCGGAAATGTAGGCAGCAGAGTTCAAACCAAAAGCTAGAACAGCTGATAGGAATGGTGATATATCATAGCCGGTCAGTTGAGGGATGGCGAAATAGAAGGTCATTAACTGAAGAATTAATGGTGTCCCTCGAAAAATGGAAGTATAGGCAATAGCAAACCAATTTAAAGGTTTTATATTACTAATCTTACATAAGGCCAAAAGTGTCCCTAAAATAAATCCTACGATTAATGCAACTGCAACAAATTTTAACGTTACCCAAATTCCTTCTAACATAAAAGGAATATAAGGCGTGATTTGACTAAAGTCTAAATTCATGCCTTACACCTCATTTCTATATTTTTCTATCAATTTGTATTCTCAATCATATAAACGGAAACTTATGACTTCTTACTCTTCGCTTAACCATTTGTCTTTCATTTCTTGAAGTTTTCCATTTTCTTCTGCTTCTTTCAAGACAGCATTAACCTTTTCTACTAAATCACTGCCTTTAGGGAATGCAATACCCATTCCTGGTGAACTTGTAGTCGGATCATCAAATCCTTCTAAATCTTGTTCAGTGATATATCCTTTTGCAACAGCTTTATCCATATAAGCAGCATCAATGCGGTTTGACAGTAACTCTTGGATTAATACGTTTGCGTTATCAACAGCTTTGATTTCAATATCAACGGTTTCAGCCTTAATTTTTTTAGCACCATCTTCTTGAATAGTCCCAAGTTGAACGCCAATCGTTTTACCTTTTAAATCTTCAATTGATTTAAGCTTTGAATCTTTTAATGTAATTAACATTTCCCCAGAATGGTTATATTCAGTGGAGAAATCAACGTTCTCCTTACGTTTATCTGTAGCGGACATACCGGAAAGAACCATATCAACTCGATCATTTTGCAAAGCGCCAATTAAACCATCAAATTTCATATCATTAATTTTAAGTTCGTATCCTAATTCATCTGCAATGTAGTTGGCTAGATCAATATCAAAACCTTCAAATTCACCAGCAGTGTCTCTCGATTCAAATGGCGGGAAGTCTGCCGAAGTAGCCATTTCTAACACTTTTTTGTCACCAGTATCTGCTGTATCTTTGTCTTGTGCGTTATTATCTCCACATGCAGCAAGTAACATCGTTGCTAATGCAAGAGATCCAATTAAATTCCATTTCTTCATTGTGTATAATTCCTCCCCAGAGTGTATGTTTATGCGTTAAGGGAAGTGTATCACTATTTTTATAAGGTGTGAAGCATTTTTATACAAAAAATAAAAGTTGTAATTTTCTGAATTCTTTTGAGTTTTTATGCATATGAAAGGTTTGATGGAATTAGTTTTATTGTACTAATGTAGTGGTGTGAAGACAAATATATATTGATCAAATATATTATGCCCATTCAAGTGATGTTTTCGATCATTCATTCATTGTTTCTGCCCATTCTTTTAACATTTTCGCCCATTCAAAAGTATTTTAGACCGTTCAAGTGATGTTTCCACCCATTCGCCTGGAGACGGACACTTCTTCTTCTCCATAAACACACTCTCAATAGAGAACGATCTTTCAATGTTCAATGAATATGGCGTTGAATAACTACTGATATTACGGGATTAGACATACACTTTAGGAAGAAGCACTCTAAAGGGGGATAGGGGTAGAAGGATATAAGGTTTAGTTACATAGAAATATCGAATAAATGGTAGAGGATGATATAAGTCTTTAATATTGAAAAGGCACTTCTGTTTATGATTGTGTTACGACTTTTTGGAGGTAGTCTCGAGGTAACAGCTGCGTTATTAATGCTGAAATTTAATGATTTAGAAAAAGCTTTTTATATCAATACGTTACTAGCCTTAGTAGGTCCTTGTATATTAATCCTTACAACTGGAATCGGATTAGTAGGCCTAGCTGATAAAATCCCATTAACAAAAATGATTTGTCTCTTTAGTGGAATCTTGCTCATTCTGTTTAGTTTGAGATCCAATTGAAAGAGTGTGTCATACAATATCTCAATGAATATAAGAAAAAGGACCAATTCAGTTAAAATAACTGATTGGTCCTTATTTTTATACATGTAATATACAATTTTTACAGTAAGCTTATTCACTTGTCACAGATTGAATAACTTTTTGTCCGTCGATGATGACATAAGAAATAGTGATTTTTGTGCCTTCTTTTAAGTCTTCAAAATCAGGTTTTACTACTTCAGATAATCTCATGGCTTCCGGTTCATTTTGTTCATTTGTCACTTCAATTGAGTTTAAATCCTGAAGTCCTACATAGGTAACAGTAGCTTCCTCCACTTTTAATTTCCTATTTGTTGAGCTTGAATCATCATTTACCGGTCCGTCCCATATCACTTTCGTAGATGCTTTCCAATCCTCTGCCTCATTGGCAGTTGACCATGCATTAAGCGTATAAGTTCCTGCTGGTAATTTAGATAGACCTTCTGTTGCGTCAATTTCCATCTCTAAGATTTCGCCGGGTTTTAGTGTTTTTTCTTGTAACATTTGTGTATACATCTTGTTTTTTGAATCTTGATAAACAACCGTTCCTTCACTATCAATTAGTTGATAATCGAAAAACATTGAACTATTCATCGACAAGGTAACATCTTCTGTTTTATCGTTTTTAAGTTGAAATATATATTGATGATTTCCATTCACTTCTTTTGTAAGCGCCGGAACAATAGAGCCAGCTACAATTCCATTATTTTCATTCTCAGAGCCTGTGTTGGCATCTTCATTTTCAGTTGTGTTTGCCGCTGTTCCACAACCTGCTAAAGCGATGGCGATAACCGCTGTCGATAACACTTTCACAATCTTTTTCATCCTATAGACCACCCTTCATTTATACCAATTAGACCGTTTAATATGGAGAAGAGTTACACTTAAATCTAATAAATTATGGAAAAGGCGGATGAAATTGCATTTTCAGCCGCTTTATATGTAAATCAAGATGACGCTTCTTGCAGGGTGTGGCATTTGAGATTTAGTTCGTTGCTGTTTTATAGTAGGTTTATTGTATAAGGATATTGAGGGAGGAAAGTCGATGTATCGAAAATCTCAGTATGTTTTTCAGGAAGGTAAGCCAGTTTTAGCGATTGTACGTAATTATGGTGTGGATGATTTTGATGGCTTGATTGAGATTCAACGGGAAAGTTTCCCGCCACCTTTTCCTTCCGAGTTGTGGTGGAATCGGAAACAACTGTTGAGTCATGTGAAGCACTATCCGCAAGGGGCTATTTGTGTAGAAATTGATGGTGAGCTTGTGGGGTCAATAACAGGGTTATTGGTGGATTTCGATTCGGAAAATCCCTTGCATACATGGGAAGAAGTAACGGATTCAGGATATATTCGTACGCATCGGCCAGAAGGTAAGACTTTGTATGTTGTCGATGTTAGCGTTAAGCCTGCTTTTCGTAAGTTGGATCTTGGAAAGCTTTTGATCCAGTCAATGTATATGCGAGTGGTTGAGGATAGGTTAGACCGTGTGCTAGGGGGAGGACGAATGTCTGGATATCATCTGCATGCAGATGAACTTTCGCCAGAGAGTTATGTGGAAGCAGTCGTGGCGGGAGAGTTACGAGACCCGGTCATTTCATTCTTACTACGATGCGGTCGAACACCAGTCGCGTTGGTACCGAATTATCTGGAGGATGAAGAGTCATTGAATTATGGCTTGTTGATGGAATGGAGAAATCCGTTTATAGATTGAGGGAAGTGCAAAGAAAAGGACCCTTCCGCTGAGGAGAGGTCCTTTCAATCATGTGGTCTTCAACGAAATCAAGGCTTCGTGAATCATTTGAAGTTTCGTTTCGACGCGATGCATTAAATAGAAGGACACGAAAATCGGAAATCCTACTTCTTGGATTACGGTCAGCCACTCGCTCATAAGTGGTTCCTCCTTTCCAAAAATGGCTGCGCACAAAGTAACTTGTGGCAGCCATTTTAAAAATTATAAAAATGTATCGACTACGATTAAAGTACCTGTCTAGCTCCAAGCGTCAGCTCGCACCTCAGCTTGGGTCCACAGGATGTGGGTCATGAAGGCGTTGCGACAGGACGTCGTGAACCTAGCCTTCCATAACCAGGCGAAAGTAAGCTTTCGCATCGTTTCTTGTTCCTGAGGTTACTCGTCGCAAAGGGAGCCTTTCCAGCGCCAGTGTCGAGCTAGAGTGGCGCTTTCCGCTTTTCTCCTTATAATTCAGTTACGGTACGTTCAACAATACGAGATTGGTAAGCAGAGACAAGATTCGCACCATCTACGAAGAACGCGTTGCTTGCGAGTAATGCTTGCATGCCATTGTTAACTTCAGCAGCAGTTAAGTCCGCGCGAGGCTCATCAACAGAAATTGTGTACTTTTTACCTTGAGCTGTATCAAACAGCATTTCTAATACTTTTGCCATTGGTCATTTCCCCTTTCTAATTAGTTTTGGATGTTTCCAGTTTCAAGCTTTTCAGCAGCAAGTATTGGTCGGGAAGAGAATCCAGACAAAATATTTACGATCTCCCACAATTGATCACCAGTTGCGCTTTGCTTCACGTTTCGGTACGTTGAAGATTTCTTGATCACCTTACCATCAAGTGTCAAACCTGCATCAAACGTCAAACGAACCACGGCTTGCTTAAAGTCGATGATTGCCATGTTTACCACCTCCTTTCATTGCTTATATAGAAAGGGGGGATGAAAAAGTGGACAGTTTAAGGGACATATAACAGATTTGTCAAAAAAATAAGGAATAATCCAATGTCTTGAGGTAAAATAAGGAAATCTATATTTGTCCATTTATGGAATGAAAGATAAAGTGCAAAGCAGCTATTTAACAGTTTCTATATCAGAACCTATGAAGGAGGGAAATATGATCAAGAAGAAGGTTACTTGGATTGTGGGGATTACTTTAAGTATACTAGCCATCTTTTTAGTTAGTGGATGGGTATTGGTTAAACAGAATATGGATATATTGTTCAGTATTTATTTTGATACTGATCAAGAAAAAAATATGGGTTTCTTTACGGTGCATTATCAAAAGGGTGATGAAGCACTTGTAAAAAGATTGGAACAAGTGTTGCCGGAGATTACGGCACAACAAAAACGTTGGTTTAATCAATCTGAAGTTGAATTGGCTAAAGCAGATTTAGATATTTACCTGTCTACTGAAATTAAGGAATCAGACGCTGCATCTGATGAGGGAGGCCTCTATAAGCCGATGTTTGAGATGATACATTTGAATAAGAATTTTACGATTTCAGAGCTTGAGAATGTTTTTAGTCACGAATTAGCTCACTTTTTTTTCGTGAAATATGTGGATAATCTCAAGGTAGATGTAGATGACATTCCTAACTGGGTTCATGAAGGGATAGCGATGTCCTTTGCACAACGAGTATTTCCTGAGCGCGTTGAACAAATATCAGAAGTAAAGCCATTGATGGAGATGGAACAAATTAAAACGGAAGTTGGATCCGAAGGCTACACCTCGAACAATTATTTTGAAATGCTGTATTCCATAGAATACTTAATTTATCAACATGATGAAAAAATCATCACAGAACTCGTAAAGGAGACGAAAAAAGAAAAGGATTTCACACGTGCATTTACAAAATTGACTTCACTAGATTTAGATACATACCATGAAATGTTTGAGTCCAATATGGAGAAACTCAGAGAGTTTGAGGATTTAATGCTAGTAGATGAGGCAGAAGCGGAAAAACAAATGCTTTCATACATGGAAGAGAGAGGAGAATATTTTAACGAAGCAATTTATTTATATAGTGATTTAGGCGATTTATATGTGAATCAAGAGCGATATCCAGATGCCCTACGCATATTGGAAAAGAAGCTTTTGTATAACGATGAAGCTTCGATTTATCTTCAATTATCGAAAGTGGCTTCACATGTCGATAAAGAAAAATCACTGGTCTATGCAAAAAGTGCGGTAGAATCGGCAAAGAGATACGATATGAATGTAAAAGCATTCGAAGACTTTTTAAAGGAACAAAAAGCTCTCCTGCAAATTAATTAGTCCGTGTCTGTTTCTAAAAAAGTACTGGGTAAGTAGAGACAGGATTTGCACCGTCTACGAAGAACCGTTGCTGGCGAGTAAATCCTGCATGTCACTATTCATTTCAGGACCAGTCAAGTCTCTGCGGTGTCCACTGAAATAGAATACTATTGCCTTCAGCTGTATCAAACAGCATTTTTTATATTCTTATGAGCTATTTACAAAAACGACCGATTCCCTTCGGCATAATTGACGTGCTTCGGGAGAGCTTCACACCACAATATATCCTTTGATAACCATCTTTCCTTCGCACATTCCCTCAACTTTAAATCCATTTGTTAGCTGTTCAATGTGTAAAGTGACTAACTCTCCAACGTAGACAGGCGATAAAAACGCAAGTTCATATTCTTTTGGGAAATAGGTCGATGTTAACAGTCCGTTTGATAAGACACTCCACACTTTTGCAGTAGTCAGCATTCCGTGAACGACTTTACCAGAAAAACCATACTTTTTCGCATAATTTTCATCCAAATGGATCGGATTATGATCGCCTGACAATTCAGCGTATCTTTCAACTTCTTGTTCTGTTATAAAAAATTGAAGTTCTTTCATAAAAGTTCACCTGACACTATATGTGAAATGCCACTAAAACAAAGATTTCCTGTCGTATCATATAAGAGAAGCGTTTGCTTACTGAATGTATACTTTTTACGCACAACCACATCTGTAAGTGAAATAACTCCCGTATAAGTTTCGTTGATAAACATTTGCTGATGGTTAATACACTGTTGCTTCCTATGAATAACCGGAGGTTTCATCAACCACGGAATTTCGAATGACTGATAAACAGTCATTGGCATTGCCGGGGGAATCGGAATCGTTTGTAAACCGAATTTCCGCGCAGACTCCTCACTTTCATATATGGGATTAGAGTCACCTAGGATTCGGATATATTTTTGTACTTGTTCTTTATGAAAAATGAATGAAGTTTCTTTCGTTTTCATTTAATCACCTCAAATAATACTGCAACACCTAGCCCGCCTGCACTCCCAACAGAAGCAAGTACATAGGTCACGCTTTTTCTTCTTTGTGCTTCGTAAAATAGCCGGGTAACTAGAATTGCACCAGATGCCCCATAAGGATGCCCTGTTGTCAAAGCACCGCCGGATATATTCAGTTTTTCGTAGGGAATTGAAAGTTCTCGTGCGCAGGCTACCATTTTTGAAGCGAATGCTTCGTTTATTTCAAAAAGGTCGATATCCTTAATCGTTAAACTATTGCGGAGTAACAGATTCCTTATTGCAGGAACAGGGGAGATTCCAGGATAATCTGGGTGTATTCCGCTAACTTCACTATCAATAAAACGCAGAACGGGTTTCAAGTTGAGTTCGTTGGCAACTTCTTCTTCCATAACTACAACTGCTGCAGCCCCATCGTGAATACCACAGCTATTTGCAGCTGTAACCGTACCGTGCTCTTTTACGAAAAGTGGTTTCGCACGGTTTAACAAAGTTTCCATATTCCGTTCTTTATGAAATCCCTCATCAGTATTTACACCGTTGAATTGAATAATTTCTTGATTGTATAAACCTTCTCGATAAGCTGCCCAACTTCGTTTATAGCTTAAAAGTGCATAGTCATTCTGCATTTTTTTAGTAATCTTATATTTTTGAGCCACATTTTCTGCGGCTACGCCCATATCAGGATCACCTATGTGGTCAGGAGAAAATCGAGCTCTCTTAGGGTAGGGTGAAGTGCTTGTACTTTCTATCCCTCCTGCGATATAACAAATTCCTGCCCCGCCTTGAATATAATGACAAGCTGTGCGAATTGCTTCGAGACCCGAGCTGCATTGTCTGTCAATCGTAATCCCTGTTACTGATAAAGGAAGTCCTGCTTGGAGTGCGGACAAACGGGCTATATTTCCTCCAGGTCCTACAACATTTCCTAAAATAACTTCATTAAGTTCATTTTCAATTCCCAATGCCAGATGTCGAAGAAGGGGAGCTGCGAGATCATGAGGCTCAACACTTCCAAACATGCCGTCTTTTTTCCCGATTGGTGTCCGTTTCGCTTGTACAATAACTGCTCTCTTAATTCCTTTCCACCTCGTTTTCAATTAACTGTCGGGTTTGTACTCGTGCAATTTTTCCGCTTGTCGTGTGTGGCAACATGTCAACGAAATACCATTTACGCGGTTGTTTATAAACAGATAAATTTACGCGGCAAAGTTTTTTTAACTCCTTTTTGGGAGCATTTCCTTTAATAACGGCTATCGGTATTTGTCCCCAGTACGGATCGCTTACACCCAAGACTGCAACTTCCTCTACCTCCGGGTGAGCCATCAAAACCGTTTCGATTTCTTCAGGGAAAATATTAACCGCACCGAATAAAATCATATTCTTTTCTCTGCCAACTATGTGTAGAAAACCCAAATCATCCATATATCCCATGTCATCCACGGTCACCCAACCGTTTTTATCGTGTATGGATTGAATATCTCTTGAATGTGGATGAATGTAACCAAAAAAAACCATGGAACTTCTGACAAATATTTTCCCGATTTGTCCAGTTTCAACAACCTTCATATTGTCATTTCTAATTTCGAGCTCTACATTATGGCAAGGTTTACCTACCGACCCAGGATGTATTTTATTTTCCTCATCACTTAAGACCGTTACATAACTTAGTTCGCTTGCACCGTAAAACTCAAACATCGATAAATTAAGGAATTGTTCGCGGATCTTCCTCTTTGAACTTTCTTCCCACTTCGCTCCAGATGATATAATCTTCAGCGGTTTGGTAACAAGCCTTTTTTCGGAAAGCATTGCTTCGATCATCGTTGGTACGACATATAAAACCGTAACAGGGAAGGTTTCAAAATATTCCAATACTCGAACAGCTGAAAAATCTTCCATTAAATAAATCGTCCCGCCCAAATACAAGGAACTCACCGCACCATAAAGAAAATGAGAATGAATAAGAGCACCTGGAATAATTACATAATCCGTTTCGTCCACGTGAAAGTCATTGCGGGTACATGAAAAACTAGCAACCCATGAATTATGGGAGCGAATAAAAGCTTTCGGAACACCAGTTGAGCCCGATGTGAAGCCCATATAAAAGGGCGTTTCTCCATCAATTTCTTTGTTCCATGAAGAATCATTTTCTTGGATTTGTCTTTGAGCATCTTCCCAAATGATGATGTTTAAATCCATGTTACTCAGACGTTTGGCCAATTTTTGAGTTGTAATTAAAACAGACGGGGAAGAAACCGCTAAACGTCGATCAAGTTCAGCGGTTTTCCATTTAGCATCAAACGTTGCAGCTACACACCCCGCCATAGCTGCCCCTGTAAATAGTTGTAGAAAAGGGACACTGCTAGGCATGAAAATACCAACTGTTTTATTAGAATCGGTAATCGAGTCCAGCCAATTTGCCGTCCTACAAACGATCTTATGCCACTCTATGTTACTAATCGCATGGGATGTTGTCTGAATCGCAATTTTATCAGGATTCAACATTGCCTGAATTTTATAAGAGCTTGTAATCGTCGTCACGGCAATTCTCCTTTTTTAGAAAAAGGACGGCATTCTTTTGTCCATTATTTAACAACTACTGGTCTAGTGAAGACAGGATAATTCTGGAGTTTCAAAACAATCAAAGAAGCTAAAATTGCTTTTAATGTATCTCCTGGCAAATAAACAAGAGACATTTTAGCAGCAAGCGATAAATCGATATTCATAACGTAAGCCTGTACCGGTATACCAAACGTGTAAAGAACGACAATGCTTACAACCAAGTTTGTGATAAAAATATTTCGGAAGCTTAATTTCTTGAAACGGGAAAGTAAATAACCAATGAAGAATGCAGCAAATGGGTACGCTAACAAGAATCCTCCACTTGGGCCTACAAATACACCCAATCCGCCTCTTCCTCCTGACAAAAGTGGGAGTCCTGTAGCAACAAGTAGTAAGAAGACGATTTGACTCATTGCACCTAAACGAGCCCCTAAAATTCCGCCGGCGAGCAGTATACCAAGGGTCTGTAGTGTGATTGGAACTGGTGTAAACGATAGAAATATAGGGGGAATTAAACCTAATGCCCCCATAATTGCTGCAAATAATGCAACTTGTGTCATTTCACGAATATTCATGTGATGCCTCCAATTATATGTCTCGGTTAGTCAACACTTAGTGTAAGTGCCTCTAATGTTTTGTGTCAACAGAAATATTATTTTAGTTAACGCAAACGAGATAAAAGAAAGTTTAACATGATGAGAAGATCTACATATATGAAAGAAAGGACCTCCCATATGTTAGTCAACTTACGGAAGGTCTCTCAAATTGGTGTGAAATAAAAGTGTATGAAATTAAAAGTTAAAGGGACGTTACTAAAAGCTAGTTGTGTTCCTATTAAACTTCAAAATATAAATGCTTATGATTGCTGCAGGCTGGATTAAATGAACTCTGACAAGAAGGACATGAAGAATTACAAGATAAATATTCATTTACAGTAAGTTCAGTTCCACAAGAACCGCATAAAACTGCCTTTTGATGAAATTGAGCAATTGGCCAAACTTGTGGAGAGCTGCAGCCTAATTCTTCATGACAAGAGAAGCAAGGAAAATACGTATCGCAACAATAAAACTTGATCGCAATACGATCGATTTCAGTATGATAATGAAAGCAACGAGTTTCTTGATCGGTATCGTTTCCTTTTACGAGATGTCCATGAATGAGCATTGGGTAATCTCCTTTTTACGGTGTTGATGTCATTTAACCATAATTTGAACAATGTGTCACACCACCTAGATAGGGTTTTCAGACGTCAACGTTCAAAAGTCAGACGTGAACCGCTATTTTTCAGACGTGAACGCCAAAAAGTCAGACTGAGCGTCCGCTCACTGACAGAAACACCCACAGAGCATAGTGAGTGGGGCCAATCTTGAATGATAGTGATTGAGAAACTTTATAATTGGGCTGCCAATGTGCCTGGTAGCTTTTTCTGTCGGAGACACCTCACTTTACAGATTCCATAATTCTACTATTTCAACTAAATCAATAAAATTACAACTAAACAATCGTTCACCTAAATTCCCAACAGAAAATCCACCAAGCGACAGCGGGTGGATCCATTATAAGAACTTTTCTCTTCAAAATATCACGAATCCAACTTGAATCGTGATTTTATAACTAACAATATGATATTAAAATCTTATTACGGCTTTGGTTGGCAGGTTTTCAGACGTCAACGTTCAAAAGTCAGACGTGAACCGCTATTTTTCAGACGTGAACCGTTTTTTTTCAGACGTCAACGCCAAAAAGTCAGACTGAGTGTCCGCTCATCATGGCAAAACTCGTCCATCTGTCCGCAACGAGCAGGAAAAGACAGGATTCAGTGTCGAAATAGATGTAAAGTAGATTTACGAGGTGATGGGATGAACTGGATAGATGCATTGCAACGATCGATTGATTACCTGGAGAATCATTTGGAATCTCCTTTCAAAATGGAGGATGCCGCAGCGGAAGCCAACGTATCTGTATTTCATTTTCAACGGATTTTTATGGTTCTGACGGACATGAGTGTGATGGAATATGTACGTCGCAGGCGATTGACTTTGGCTGCACAAGAACTTGCATTGACGAACGTGCGTGTGATTGAAGTCGCATTGAAATTCGGGTATGAGACACCGGAAGCTTTTGCGAAGGCGTTCAAGCGGCAGCATGGCATGCCGCCTTCGGAAGCACGCACTTCACAAAAAGGGTTCACTTCCTATAATCGTTTGGTCATCTCTGTACAATTGAAAGGGGCGTTACCTATGAAGGTACGAATTGATGAAAAACAAGCATTACAAATTATTGGTGTTAAAAGAACTTTCTCGTTTGAAAATGGAGAAAATACGCGTGAGATTCCAAAAATGTGGGAAGAGGTACATCAAAACGGTGTGAATGACGAATTGGAATCGATGAACAATGGCGAAGTGAAAGGAATGCTTGGAGTCTGTCGTATGATGGATTCTTCTACAAGTACCATGGAGTATTGGATTGCCACTGCTTATGAAGGAGACGAAGTATCTGAGCGCTATGAACGTTTGGAAATTCCAGCTGCGACTTATGCGATTTTTGAGGTAGTAGGTCCAATGCCTGAAGCAATACAATCGATGTGGGGAAAAATCTACAGTGAATGGTTCCCTTCAAGCTCATATCGTCCAAGTGGCTCGGCTGAAATGGAAGTCTATACGCATGACGACGCCACTAAGGCCGATTATTATTCAGAGATTTGGATTCCTATCGTCAATAAGTAGAAAGCTAACTGTGACAAATCTTTGAAGACTCTATCAATAAAATCACTTGAACAAGACGGTATGTCTGTACTCCTTACCCTTTGACTCTCTATAATAAAAAGGTAGAGATCAGGAGGGGTTATAATGTCTGAAAAACCACTAAAACGGTTTCGTTTCATGGGATTATTGGAAGGTAGTTCACTTCTAATCTTATTATTCTTGGCCATGCCATTAAAATATTTCTTTGGATTTCCGGAAGCAGTGAGAGTCGTTGGTTCGATTCATGGATTTTTATTTGTAAGTTATTGTTTATTCATTGCCTATATGACTTTTATCGTAAGATGGCCGTTTTTGTATAGTGTCATTGCAGTCATAGTCGCTTTCATCCCATTTGGGAATATTCTGTTCGATCGCAAATTAAAAAAATTAAAAACCGTTTAAACACCTTAGGATTTCTTTTCCTATTGGTGTTTTTTTTGTACATATCATCTCACAAGTTTCTGCTACAGGCTTGGCTGAAGCGAAAAAAGTCATGATGAACGAAGATAAGAATCACACAGGCAGTTATGAAGCGGATAAGGCAACCGATAAAGCACTAAAAGAGGGACACGAAGCAGATCCTTATTGATTTATTCATACCTTGGTTATTATCGATTTAAGTGCATATGAATAACCCCCCCTCAATATTAGAAGATATTGAGGGGGGGTGTGTCTATTATGTTGTTCGTTAAATATTCTGAATACCAATTGGCTATATATATCACGACGTGATATAGTCATGTTGTGACATAGTAAAAAAATAGTGAGTGGTGACACGGATGAAAATTGAAAAAATATCAAAAAAATATATTCCAATGACGGAGACGGCATTTTATATTTTATTGTCTCTAACTATCCCTCGCCATGGTTACGGCATTATTAAACATGTAGAAGAATTAACGGTTGGACGGTTAGTTCTTGGATCGGGAACGATTTACGGTACATTGACGAAGATGCAGCGTGATGAAATCATAACGGTCTATGCAGATGAAAAGAGAAAAACAATTTATGAAATTACAGATGTAGGAAAAGAGTTAATGCGTCATGAGATAACTCGATTAAAAGAATTGCATGTGAATGCTTTGATGTATGAGGGGGAATTCAAATGACAACAAAGAAGTGGAGACCGTTGTGGAGTTATGATACAGAGAAGACGGAGCCCTGGTTATCGAAACTCTCAGCACAAGGCAATCGATTGATTAGCGTCAATCGAATCACTCGAATGTTTACATTTGAACAAGGTCCTGCTGAAGATGTTCAATTTCAAGTTGTTTACGATAAATCCAGAAAAACCTTGTCTAAAATTATGACGGAATGCAATTGGAGATTTTTGAAAAACGAAAGTAAAGAAATTACTATATACCCTTCACGTGAAGGACTTCTGAAGAGGAACAGGATTCAATTCTATGCATTGGCTGGACTTGCAATGTTTTGTGTAATGCCATTCTTAATGATGCTCATGTTGATATGGACCTTATTAACAGATATCAATTCTGTTGATTGAACCGAGCCCTTACTGGTGGATTACGGGCTTTTATTTCTTGCTGATCCTATTAGTGTTGTCCCTTGCTATTATTATTACAATTAAGTTAAAGGCGTTTGAACGGAAATACTTCAATTCAGCTGTAGATGATAATGAAGCTTCAGGAAAAACATTTACGAAGTGGAAATTTGGCTGGATGTATGAGCCAGACAAGTTGGAAAAGTGGTTATCGGAGATGGCTGCCGAAGGCAATCATTTGATCCGAGTCGGGAATCCAGCTACCAGATTCATTTTTGAAAAAGGTGTTCCGAAACAGGTATCCTATGTATTAGATTATCAAATAAAAACAACGCCATCATATGCTGGTATTCATAAAAGTGCAGGTTGGCAACTGAAGTACAAATCACCTTATTCGTTTACGAAATACTCTTTATGGGCGCAAGAGTATGCTAAGGGAGAAGAGATACCGAGATTTACGTATGACTCTACAGAGCAGAAATCTCAAGTTCGAAAGGCTACGCTATCTAGTATAGGGATTGTCGTTTATACATTTGCATTTATTGCTTACATTTTATATTTAAAATTAAACTTTCAACAAGAATATGGTTGGGGATTATTCGATAAGTTTATTGTGGTGATATTAATTCTTTCGCTGCTCTCACCATTATTAATCATTCTCAAAACGTTGAAATTTGCAATAAGAATGAGGAAGTTAAAATAATCTAATAAAAGCCATTCCTAGTTTGAATTGAAAATTAGGAATGGTTTTTTTATCTGCATTTTATGAAACCAAAACCACCTATTTCATGACCATATTCCTTCGTCCATGGAATTTATCATGTATACTTATACTTAATTTGGAAATCTCTTTTAGCTTAATATAATAGTAAAATATACGTAAGAAATCTATTAAAATACATGGACCGAATGAATGACGAGAGGAGCTTATTATGAAGTTATTTCACACTGCCGATTGGCATTTAGGAAAGCTTGTTCAAGGTGTTTCAATGATAGAAGAACAACGATTTGTGTTGCAACAATTTATTGAGGCGATTGCTGAGGAAAAACCAGATGTAGTCATTATTGCGGGAGATTTATATGATCGAGCAGTGCCGCCTACGGACGCGGTGAATTTGTTAGATGAAGTACTTGAAACGATTGTCTTGAAATTAAAAACGCCAGTCATCGCGGTTTCGGGAAATCATGATAGCCCAGGTCGTTTGAATTTTGGTAGCCGATTGATGAAATCGAATGGACTTTATATTACGGGTCAACTGAAAAAGGATATGGAACCAATTGTGATACAAGATGAATTTGGAGAGGTTCATTTTCATTTAGTTCCTTACGCTGATCCGTCTCAAGTTCGTCATGTTTTAGATGATGAACAGATTCGCACGCATGATGATGCAATGAAGAAAATGGTCGCACATGTCGAGTCTTCTATGGATTCTACTAAAAGACATGTGTTGGTAGGGCACGCCTTTGTGACACCTCACGGGGAAGAAGAGGAAAACACGAGTGATTCGGAGCGTCCGCTCGCAATTGGTGGAGCTGAGTATGTAAGTGCATCACATTTTAAAAACTTCCACTATACGGCACTCGGACACTTGCATCAAGCGCATTATGTATTGAATGAGACCGTTCGCTATTCGGGCTCTCCCTTAAAATATTCAATTTCAGAAGAGCATCATCAAAAAGGATTCCATATCGTTCAAATGGACGAGCTCGGAAACGTCAGTGTAGAAAAGCGTTTACTGATACCTAATCGAGATATTCGAACGGTTGAAGGGAAAATGGAAGACATTTTACTTCAAGAGATGAATCACGATTATGTCTTTGTGAAACTGTTGGATGAAACGCCGATTTTATTTCCAATGGAAAAGATACGTTCCGTTTATCCAAATGCGATGCATGTAGAACGTAAAATTTTGTCTGTTACGAAAGACAATGAAGAAAGCACTGTAGGTTCACGCCGTAAAATGGACGACTTAGCGCTATTTAACGCTTTCTATGAAGAAGTAAAAGGGGTACAGGCTTCTGAGGAAACAGAGCTCATTTTTAAAGAAGTGCTTCAAGAGTTTTTGTTAGAACAACAAGAAATCACTAGCCCTCATAAGAAAGAAGGGTTGAAAATATGAGACCCATTTCCTTGAAAATGACCGCTTTTGGTCCTTATAAACATACAGAAATCATAGATTTCAATGAACTTCAGGGCAATCAATTATTTGTCGTATCCGGCAGTACCGGAGCAGGGAAAACAACCATTTTTGATGGAATTTGCTTTGCCTTATATGGATCCGCAAGTGGTTCAGACCGTAGTGAATCACGTATTATGCGTAGTGACTTTGCAGAGGATAATGTCCATACATCTGTAGAACTAGAATTTGAAATTCATCATCGGACGTTTCGAATCCTGCGCCAAATGGGGCATGTGAAAAAAGGCAATAAAGGAGCGACGGGCGAAAAATATGAGTTTTATGAAAAATTAATAGACCGCGAAGTTCCGTGTGTTGAACGACAAATCGTGTCAGAAATAAATGTAAAAGTCGAAGAAATTATTGGCCTAACACAAAATCAATTTATTCAAATTGTCATGCTTCCACAAGGTGAATTTCGAAAGCTGTTAACTTCTGAGACAGAAAACAAAGAAGATATACTACGGAAAATCTTTAAAACAGAGCCCTATAAAATGATTAGTGAGCGTCTTAAGAAAAAGAAAACACTTGTTGAAGAGGAACTGAAAATTGAGCAGCGGACGACTAATAGTTACATTCAAAATATCGGTGCATCGTTTCCGCAACGAGAATCTGCCATTTTTGAGGTGCTAGCTCAAGATCATTACAATATTCACCAAGTCATTTCGGGATTGGAAGAAGAAGCTACTTATTATGAAGAGAAAATTCGCCAAGATCACTCTAAATACGAAGAAGCTTACCAGAAACACACAAGCAAGTCAGGTGAGTTCCATCAAGCCAAGAGCTTAAATGAACGATTTGATGAATGGGAAACGAAGGAACAGAAACTGCATACTCTGACTGAGCAGGTGCCTTTATTCGAAGGCAAAGAGAAGCAGCTTGAAAAAGCGGAGCGTGCAAGCGTAATCGAAGGAATCGAACGGCACTATAAAGAACTTCAAAAAGAAGTATTTGAAAAACAGCAGCTTTGGAGTGGAGCGGTCACATCCGAGGCGAAAGCGAAGGCGAATCTGGAGCAGGTGAACATTCACTATATTCAACAAGAGAATAAGCACATAGAGCGTGAAAAATTAAGCGAGTCGCTCGTTCGTTTGATCGATTTCTTGCCAATTGTGAAGGATATGACCTTAAAAGAGTCTGAGTTAAAAGTATTAGAACGTGAAGTGGTCAAATTATCTGCAAACCTTCAGACAATCGAGCAACAAGTAATCGCTAAAAATGACTCCGTTACTGCGTTGAAGGTGGATCTGGATAGGCTCGATAATCAGTTGATTCCGTTTGATGATAAGTTCCAAGAACTAAGTGAGTTAAATGAAAAATGCAGAGTGTTAAAAGAGTTTCTTTCAATTCAGCAATCGATGCGCGCACTAGAAGCTGAAACACTTGAAAAAGAACAACAATATAATGTGGTGAAAAAAGAGTACACGACGCTTGAAAATGAGTGGTTTGCAAATCAAGCACGTGTTTTAGCGGCTCATTTACATGACGGAGAAGCTTGTCCGGTATGTGGTAGTTTGGAGCATCCAAATAAGAACGAGCAAGATCAAACCGTGGCTCCTTCAAAAGAACAACTGGAGCAAGTGAAATCGACATTGAATCTTGTTGACAATGACTATCGAAATGCTTTAGCAAAACAACACGCTTTGATGGCTCAACTCTCGAGCAAAGGTGAAGAAATAGCGGGATTCGGTGTAGTTGTAGAGCAGGCGGGTGAGGTCTATAAAACATTGGATGAATGTCGTCTTAAACTTGATGTTGAGGTCAACCAAATGCGAAAAGATAAAGATTTACTTCGTAAAATAAAACAACAACACCAAGATCAAATGCTTATGGTACAAGAGCTAGATGCCAAAAAAGTAGAAACAACAGCAACTTACCAAGAAGCGCAATCAACTTACGAAAAAAGCAAAGCCATTTTCGAAGATAAGCTACAATCCATTCCAACCGAAGTTCGCGTTTTATCGCAATTAGAACAACAAATTCGCGAGACAACTGAACGTAAAATCAATCTGGAGAATGCTTGGAAAGCGGTGCAACAGCAACTTCAAGAAGCTAGAGAACAACACTCTTCATCAGTGTTGACCATAGCGCACACTGAACATGCTCTTCAAGAAACAAAGGCTAAACAAGAAAAAGCTGATGTTGCATTTAGGATGGCACTCGAGTCCTCGGCTTTTGAATCAGAAGAAATTTACCAACAAGCGAAGTTAAGAGATTCAGAAAGAGCCACTTTAAAAGAGCAAATTATGGAGTTTAAACAAGCTCGACATACACTGATTGAACAAGTTGGTGACTTGGCAGTAAGACTTGCAAACAAAACGAAAGTTGATTTAAACGATTTGCAGAATGAACTGGCTACATTAAAGCTTATATATGAGAAGGCGTTACAGGAAGTAAATCAATCAAATGATTACAAAAAAACAGCGAGTAATCTAATTACTAACATACTGGCATCTAGTAAAAAGGCAATTGCGAAGGAACAAGAATTCAATCAAATCACAGACTTGTATGATGTTATTAGAGGACAGAATAGCTTGAAGATTTCATTCGAGCGATACTTGCAAATTGAATACCTCGAACAAATTATTGTCTCGGCGAACGAACGATTAAAGAATTTATCAAATGGCCAGTTCCATTTAATTCGAAGTGAACGTCAAGAATCAAGAGGGAAACAAAGTGGATTAGGATTAGACGTATATGATGCTTATACCGGTCAAACACGCGACGTCAAAACGCTTTCCGGTGGAGAGAAATTTAATGCTTCATTGTGCTTGGCACTCGGCATGGCGGATGTTATTCAAAGCTTCCAAGGCAATGTTTCAATCGACACTATGTTTATTGATGAAGGTTTCGGTTCATTGGACGAGGAATCTTTAAATAAATCAATTGATACCCTGATTGACCTTCAAAAATCAGGCCGTATGATTGGTGTTATTTCTCATGTTCAAGAATTAAAAACAGCTATCCCAGCGATTTTAGAAGTGACAAAATCGAAAGAAGGCTATAGCGAGACTCGATTTATTATTAAGTAAATAGACTCGGGCCGGATTTCTAGTAGAAAGCAGGTGGCATCGTTGACGAATTTCACACCATTTCCGATTATTGAAACTAAGCATTTACTCTTAAGAAGAATTACACATGGTGATACGAATGATATGTTTGAGATGCGAAGAAATCCCAGGATGTATGAATATTTAAATACTAAAGTAGATCAAAATACTGAAGAAACAAAAGCTTATATTGATAAAATGAACCAAGGAATCGATGAAGATAAATGGGTCATCTGGGCAATTGAACATAAACAATCAAACAAAGTGATTGGAACTATTTGTATCTGGAATATTAACAAGGATGAGGAAAGTGGAGATTTGGGTTATGGAATAATCCCCGATTATCAAGGTCAAGGTTTGATGAAAGAGTCATTAGTTAGTGTTATCGAATATGGTTTTGAAGAGATGAAGTTAAAAGTCCTGGAAGCCTATACAGAAGAGCGCAATGATAAATCCATTAAACTCTTGGAGTCGTGTAAATTCGTTGAGGTTACTAGAGTTGAAGAAGCCGGAGACATGAATAACCAGGTATTACGGATGGTAGTGTTTCGATTATTAGCACAACAACAAGCTTGAAAGTTATGGCGAATATAAAACCAGTATCTCTTAGAGGTACTGGTTTTTTGTATGCATATTTGCTGGATGTATTAATGACAATTCGATTTCTAGGCAATTTTACACGTGACAACTTTAGTGGTTATTAAGTCCTTATACTTGTAATGATTGGAAGTTCGGGCAGTTGTAGATGAAATAAATCTCGGTAATAATTACCACCATTTCCTGTATAGTAAGCATGCTATACTCGAAAAATGTTAAGCAAAATACTTAACTGCCCCTTCGAATCCGTTGATTTAATAAATGAATTGACGAGTTTACATATTTTTACATAGTAGACCTTACCAAAAAGTATTTCAGATTTTGTAACAAGTGCAAGTAAAAAATACCAATCAATTAATCATGAGGAGATGAACTATCATTAAGAAACTTACAAAGATTTTGGTTCTATCATTTATTTTCGTGCTTTCTTTTTCAGGCGTCGCAGGAGCAACATATCCAGTACATAAAGGTGATACATTAAATGGCATTGCTTATAAATACAGAATGGGCTATCAGGATTTGCGATCACTAAATCCGCAAATCAAAAATCCTAATCAATTATATATCGGACAATCTATTGTTGTTAGAACTCCGAATAAAGCTTCAGATCTTGTAGACTATGCAAAGGTTCTTAAAACACAAACGAAATACGTGTATGGAGCAGACTATAGCCTTGCGCCTTACAAGGCAGATTGTAGTAGTTGGACGAAGCATATTTATGCTAAATTCGGCGTGAAATTACCTAGAACTAGCCGTGAGCAATCACACATTGGAAGATCCATAAAATTCAAGGATATGAGAAAAGGGGATTTAATGTTCTTTGCGAGTAGTGGTAAAACTATTACACACGTAGGAATCTATATGGGGAATGGGATGTGGATTAGCAATCTAAACACAGCTAAAAGTGTACAGACTTTTTCTATTTGGGGACCATGGACACAACAACACTTTATGTGGGCACAGAGAGTCTTATAATATTCATCCATCAGTTTATGTAATATGTTACCATTAGAGCAATTGGTAGATGCGCAGATGTAACGACAACTGGTATGAAGAGAGATGATTATGATGACAGAAGGATGGAAACTAAACGAAGGAACAGTCAGTTATCATCCTGTTTCAGAAGATCAGCTGTGGTCAGTTTTCATGAAAACTCTCTCTTCTCAATCAATGAAGACGACCTCCTATAAGTTCGCCGTGTTGCGAGGGATTTTAGAGAATCTTTACAAAACGAATGATAAGCAAGAATTGAATTTCAATCAACTAGCGGAATCATTTGCGAAGCTATACTGGAATTTAGTCATTCGTAATGGGTATTCTCAAGGGCATCAAGCTCAAATTGAAAAAGAGTTAAAGGAATTTCAATATGAATACCAGATTCCAAGTGGAGTGTCATTTGATTCGATTCAAGAAAATCAACAGCGCGACTTGATTAAGCGTATTGAGAGTAAAGTGATTAGAAGGTACGTAGTCGGAGCGTTATTTGCGGATACAGAAGGTCTTGTTTATGGGTTCTCAAAGAAAGAACGCAAACTCACGTTGACACCATCTTGTTATGAATTTTTATTGAAATATCAAACGAATATTTTTAAGTTAATTAACTATGAATTAGCAAAGTTTTTGCAAAAAAAGAATCCTAGCTTAACGCATGGGATACTACTAGAAGAAATTGAAAACATTACACAACGTGAATCGTTGCAGCAATTCCAACAAATGATTGTGACGCATTCAGGAGCTACATGTTTTTATACAGATAGACCATTACACGTTGCAAAACGTTCAATTGCAGTGGATCATTTTGTTCCCTGGAGTTTTGTCCACAGTGACGAATTGTGGAATTTTGTCCTGACATCTTCATCACTCAATTCCAGCAAAGGCAGCAAATTACCAGCTGAGCGCTTTCTCAATAAATTGGATGAGCGAAATCAATGGTTTAAGAAAACAGGTGACGTTTATGTTAAACAATACATGGAAACTTACGACTTCCATCAATTTGTGAAGTTGTATGAGTATGCCGAGTTGAATGGATTTGAGAAGGGCTGGGCTCCTTAAACAAATTTTCAATTGAAATAGTGCCTATGAATAAGAAAAAAGAAATCCAGTGACTCTTAGAGTTCCTGGATTTCTTTTTGTATTTTTTTATTCTGGATTAATGATGCTTCAGAATTAATATGTATCTTCTTTGTCAACTTCAGTTTCTTCTTTATCCAGGTGATAAATGGGTGCACCTTCACCGACCATATCAAGAGAAGCATTAAAATCCTTGTTTTGACGCAATTCCATTTCCTTTGGGTCCACATGTTCAGGTTTCATCGTCAAACTCTCCTCGATATAGTTTTTTAGAAATAGTATATGAAAGTTGTCAGAAAATAATTACTAACTGAAAAATGGAAATGATATACTATTAGTAATTTTTCCATTAAGTGCCAACAAGGAGTGTTACTATGTATGTCGATGAACAGTCCGATTCGAAAAAACCATATAATTGATGTTATTTCATTTGAAGAGCCAAAAATAACTAATATAGATAGATCTCATCTTAAATAATCCGGATCGAAGACGGCAAACTTGCTTAGTTAATCATCAGCTGATTTAAACCAAATTCTCTACTTAACGTTACACTCAAATAAGTTTTAAAAAACCCAGTGGTAGTATCTATCACTGGGTTTAGTCTATCTATTTTACTCAAAACATAAATTGGAGCATTTTTATGTAAGAAGGATTTTCGAAGTAATTGTAGAATACCTAATGAGATACACCATTCCAAAGGAATAATGGAGTGGAAATTTTAAGGAGGTTAATATGACTATTAAGCGACTTAATGAATTTCGAAAATTTAATATGAATCTTGTAGATTTGCAACAACAACAAGCTTTAAAGCGTTACATTGAACGTTCGGTTGAACGTGAACGAATTGCTAGTGAACTGCAAGGTAAAAATCCTTTTGAAGTTGATACGCCTGAGCGAGTGGCGCTGCGTAAAGCGATTATTGATCCACGTGATAGCCTTGCAATTGAGCGTATTATTGGTCGAGAAGATCTATTTCCTATCTCTTATCTTGAAGCAGGTCTAAAAGCAGCCGCTTCTGTTTGTAGAATCGAGATCCGAGATTCTATAAGTAGAGTTCTCGGATATGGAACAGGATTTCTTGTCTCACCTTCTTTATTACTTACAAATAATCATGTCTTGGAAAACTACGATACGGCTCATTTCAGTGTTGCGCAATTCAACTACGAAGTGGATCTTGATTTAAATGAACGTTTGAAGAAAAGCTTTCGATTAACGCCAGAGCGTTTCTTTATAACAGATCAGAAGCTTGATTTCACATTAGTCGCTATAGAGGAAGTGTCTGAAGATGGCACAAAAGTGAGTGATTTTGGGTTCTTGCCTCTCATCTCCCAAACGGGAAAAGTATTGGTTGGTGAATATGTATCAATTATTCAACATCCTTCGGGTGAACACAAAGCTGTAGCAATTAGAGAGAATCAAATTTCGGATGTATTTGACGATTATATTCACTATTCGACAGATACTATGCCTGGATCCTCCGGTTCACCTGTATACAATGACGAATGGATTGTAATTGCCCTCCACCATGCTGGAGTTCCAGATCCTAAAAATCATACTGAATTTATTGCCAATGAAGGAATTCGCATCAGTTCGATTGTCCAGTTTGTTGTAAAGAAAGGCGAAAGTTTAAATGATGAGCAGAAATTGTTAATTAATGACCTTGTGCAGGCGCGGGATGTGACCAAAGAAAAATCTGATGAGATGATAGTGGAGGAGTTAAGCGACTCATGGTATGAAGGTTCGACCGGTTATGATACTAAGTTTCTTGGTGATAATCATGAAATTCCGCTTCCGACATTCCGGTCTGATATTGAACAGGATATTGCTCAGTTAAAAGACGGCAGCAATGTGCTCCATTATACGCATTTTTCCATCGTCATGAGCAAGTCACGCCGATTAGCCTATTTTACGGTAGTAAATATTGACGGAAACCAATTAATAGACATTGAACGTAATGATAAATGGTATCTCGATCCTCGAATCGAAACTGAGTACCAGTGTGGTCCTGAATTATATAAAAATAATGATCTTGATCGGGGACATCTTGTCCGCAGGAGAGATCCTGTTTGGGGAGATACAGCTGAAAAAGCGAATAGGAATACCTTCCATTTTACAAATTGTGCTCCCCAGCACAGTAATCTAAATCAAAAAAACTGGTTGGAGTTGGAGAACTATATTTTAGACAATGCTGAAAACTGGAATCTTAAAGTGACAGTGTATACAGGTCCGGTTTTTAGGGTGGATGACATTGTTTACAGAGGAGTTCAAATACCTGCTGAGTTTTGGAAAATTGCTATTATGGTTAAAGAAGATGGCAACCTATCCGCAACTGCTTATTTGCAGACTCAAAAAAATCTTATCGAGAATCTGGAATTTGCCTATGGTGAATATAAAACTTATCAAGTACCAATAACAAAAATTGAAGCGATAACAGGGCTTGATTTTGGTTGTTTACGTAATAACGACCCAATCAATCAATTAGAATCAACGATTGGTCACGTCATTGAGACATCTGAGGATATAAAATTCTAGACTACAAAGTAAAAGCCGATGAATTCCTTATCGTAGGGAATCATCGGCTTTTACCATTAAGAAATTATGACATATACGTAAGTGAATACTTGAAGTATACTAATTAGTTGAAATCCAATTCTTTTTTACTTTCTGCACTTTTTGGAAAATATTGCTGAAATTTGTTTATTGTGTGACAATATAACCAATTAGACTTTTTTTAAGGGGAAGAACAATGAAAATTCACATTGGTTTATACCGTGTTTTGCCGTTTTTATATTTAATGATTGGTCCAATTTGGTTTATTGGTTTAGATTATTTATTAAGCATTTCAAACTTTTCTACTGAAAAGGTGCTTTTCTTGGATATATTCAAAAACCTATTGTTCGTTTTCTTCACTGCTATTCTGATATTTATTTTATTAAGAAATTTAAAAAATTCAAACCAAATTGAAGAAGAAAAAGAGAAGCTTACTTTATTAATCGATACAATGCCCGACTGTATTTCATTCAAGGATGGAGAAGGAAGGTGGCTCCAAATAAATAAATTTGGTGCTCAGTTATTTGAATTAGAAGGCGTCGATTACAAAGGGAAAACAGACAGAGAAGTGGCGAAATACACAGATTTTTATCACGATGCGTTGATTTACTGTATTGAATCAGACGAAGAAGCGTGGAAAGCAGGGAAGGTTAGTCGTTGTGAAGAAACAATTCCTTTGAGAGATGGTTCAAGCAAAATTTTTGATTCATTCAAAATGCCTCTTTTTAATGATGATGGTTCCAGAAAAGGGTTAGTAGTTATCGGAAGAGAAATTACTGCTTTAAAAGAAACTGAGCGTAAGTTAAGGCAATCAGAAAAGATGTCTGTTTTAGGTGAACTAGCAGCGGGTATTGCTCACGAAATACGAAACCCTCTTACGACTATTAAAGGTTTTTTACAAATGGGTCAAGTGAAAACAATTAAATTGGATCAACATATTGACGTGTTGGTTGATGAAATTAATCGAATTAATAATATTGTTAACGAACTTTTGGTTATAGCAAATCCTACAGATGTTATATTTACTAACCACAAAATAAATACAGTTGTGAGAGACGTCGTTGAAATGTTATCGATTGAAGCATCGTTAAATAATATTCAATTAAACGTGATTGATAAAGATCAATTCAATACATATTGTAATGAGAGTAAGTTAAAACAAGTGTTTATCAATATAGTGAAAAACGCTCTAGAAGCAATCTCAAGTGATGGTGAGATAACGATTACAATAGCTGATGAAAATGAGGACTATTTCTCCATTAATTTTGAGGATAATGGTTGCGGAATAGCAGAAAACCATTTAAAACACATTGGTGAGCCTTTTTATAGTGTAAAAGAAAACGGGACTGGCTTAGGAATGACAGTTTGTTTTAGCATTATTGAAACACACAAAGGTTCTATCCACATAACGAGCCAGGTTAACTCTGGAACTAGCGTTGAAGTATTGTTACCAAAGTCGAAAGTTTAAGCCTTATCGAAACAAACAAAGATGAACAAAAGACGATTTAGCCTGAAAAAAAGGGCAAATCGTCTTTTGTTTTTTGCTCAAATATAACCAGATAGATATGCAATAATGATTAATCGATTCGCAAAAATTTTATGCTAGTATATTTGATATACTATCTTTTAACATACCCAATAAATTAATGGAGGGGATTAGATTGAGCCGTGAAGAAAAAATAACTAGCGTACTAGAAAATATGCCTAAAGTAGAAGTAATGGATAAGTATATAAAATCATTTGGTAACAAGGTAAGAGGAGAAGAAATACGTGCAGCTGTAAAAGAAGTTTTTGGTGCTGATTTAAATTACACATCAGAAAAAAATTATGGTAGCCAATTGTCCAACTATAATGCCTCTGTCATGGAGAGTCTACGTACTTCATTAAATGTTGATTCTAATTCATCCGAATTAGATACTCAAATTATGGCTATGACAAAAAATGAAGTAATGGATCGTTACATTGAGGTTCATGATTATTCTCTAACAGGAGCTCAGAGTAGAGTACTAATCAATCAAATATTCGGAGTGAATTTGGACGGGATTTCTAGTTTAGAACATTCAAAGGTATCCATTTATTCTAAAGGACAATGGATTTTACAAGGAGACACGGATCTATTAATTGTATCTTCAAGTCTAGATGATGTAGAGCTTTATATAGCTACAACTGAATATTTTGAGGTAACTTCTGGGTCAAAACAGTTCCCTGAGTCTTTAAAACAAAAATTACTCAGTAGTGGATTTAGTTATGACGCTGACCTAAATCAATACGTTTATAGAAATCCAACAAATGAATCTGTACCAGATGCTTTTAAAGGCCAAGTTTTAGGAAGTGTATTAGGAACAATAGCTGAGTTGACTACCTAAAAGCGAATCAAGTTCATTTTTTACCATTCGATGATAAGCAGTTACCAGGGAGATTTTTTCTTCCTGCATTTTTTGTAGCTTTGGAAGCATTACATATCCTAGCTTAAACTTATTTGTCTGGATATGAAGTTTCTATGCAAGTTGTGCGGCAGCTGACCTTGGATTAGAGAAATCGACATCATTAAAAAACTTAGAACAAAAAGGCAGTGTGGTGCTCGCAGTATCTCCTCGAATGAAAAAAGAGATGGTGTGAAAATAGGTACACGGCTGTTTGAATACCGAACCATCCAGAGATTTGTTTTTTATTTACGTCTAATCACTAAGTTATTTCGATGTAGTTTCTACGACTTCTGTGGTAATACATGTCAGGTCAATCATCGGATTGTTGCCATATTAAATTCTTCATCAAAACAAGTATTGACGCTATCATTAGTGAATGTTG
Source organism: Paenisporosarcina sp. P5_A11 (assembly GCF_056400705.1). Lineage (NCBI taxonomy): Bacteria > Bacillati > Bacillota > Bacilli > Caryophanales > Caryophanaceae > Paenisporosarcina > Paenisporosarcina sp. P5_A11. The sequence continues at coordinate 3,954 of NZ_JBFUKT010000020.1, read as the reverse complement.
TGTATTTCAAATTACATATTTATACTTGAATAGTGTGAAGTTTTCTATACCCACAAAATTAAATATCTGAATATTATGAATTGATAGGAGAGGGAAATATGAAACTAGGAGCATTTTCTGTAAGTTTAAGTGTAAAAGACATTAATAAATCAAAATCATTTTACGAAGACCTAGGATTTCAAGTCTTTGGAGGGGAAATTACTCAAAATTGGCTTATTATGAAGAATGAAAGTTGCGTAATTGGACTATTCCAAGGGATGTTTGAAAATAACATTCTGACTTTTAATCCAGGGTGGAATCAAAATGCCGACAATCTCGAATCGTTTACGGACATTCGAGACCTTCAAAAGCAGCTTAAAGCAAAAGGAATTCAAATGCTGACTGAAGCAGATGAATCAAGTGTAGGTCCTGCAAGTTTTACAATTGAAGATCCAGATGGTAATTCTATTCTTGTGGATCAACATGTGTGAATAAGTGATAATAAGTGATAATAAGAAGGACATTTTTGGGTGATTCGCTCATAGTCGACAAAGAAACGCTCGTAGTCGACAAAAATTCGCGAATAGAGTACCAAATAACTTCCCATAAAACATAAAACCAACACCCCACTAGAGATAACTACTAGTGGGGTGCTTTTATTGAACTAAAACGGGTGAGAAAAACTCCTTATAAAGCTCTTTTAGTATTTTCGTTTCGTCTTTTTTAAGGACCCCGAATACAAGACTAACTTCGGAGGAACCTTGATTGATCATTTCGATATTGGCACCAGTACGGGAAATAGCCGCTGTGGCTCTAGCGGCCAATCCTGTTGTGTTTTTCATGCCTTCACCAACGAGAACGACCATAGAGAAATTGCTGTGGATATTGACCTCGTCTGCATGCAATTCGTTTTTTATACGATGAACTACGCGAGCTTCTTTTTCAGTGTTTAACTGGTGGCTGCGCAAGATGACGGATAGGTTATCGATTCCAGAAGGGGTATGTTCATATGAAATCTCTTCATCTTCAAGAATTTGCAACAGTTTTCGTCCAAACCCGATTTCCCGATTCATTAAATATTTGCTGACAAAAAGTGTGGAGAACCCACTGTCTGCAGATATGCCGGTAACCGGTCGGAAAGAATGCTCTCGCTTTGCGACAATCATCGTTCCCGCAGCTAGCGGATTGTTGGTGTTTTTTATGCAAACTGGAACTGACTCTTTAAATGCAGGCATCAGCGCTTCATCGTGAAGAACCGCGAATCCTGCGTAGGACAACTCTCGCATTTCTCGGTATGTCATTTTGTGAATTTCTTCAGGGTTTTCAACAATACTAGGATTGGCCGCAAACACACAATCTACATCTGTGAAGTTTTCATATAGGTCGGCTTTTATCGCAGCTGCTAAAATCGAGCCGGTAATGTCAGAGCCTCCTCGCTCAAATGTCCGCAGTTCGTCTTTACTTGTATAACCAAAGAATCCGGGAAAGACGCTAATCGCCGACTTATCCTTTAAAGCCGATAATCTGTTGTAGGATTCTGGTAGCGCCTGTACGCGTTCTGGGAAATCATTAACCAGCAAGCCCGCATCTTTTGGATTTATGTATTCTGCATGTAAGCCAATGGAAGTTAAATAAACAGCGACAAGCTTTGCTAAATTATCTTCACCACTCGCTTTTAATTGATCGAAGAATAATCCTGGATTTCCTTTATCCGATGCGAGTCGGTTGCGCAGATCCAATTCAATAATGTCAAGAATTTCCTTACCCAACTCAAGACCATTAGCAATTTGAGTGTATCGATCGATTACGTTGCTCAAGTAATCTTCGACATCTTCGTTACAAAGTGTAGCTTGTGACAGACTAATAAGCATATCGGTTACTTTTACATCGTTGTCATACCTTTTACCAGGAGCTGAAACCACGACAATTTTTCTTGAAGGGTCTGCTTTTAGAATGGCCGCCACTTTTTTGATTTGTTGTGCACTTGCTACAGATGTACCTCCAAATTTACATACTTTCATCGTTATCAAGTCCCATCTTTCTTTCATTTAAAGGGTTGTTTTAATTTATAGTATAATACTATAATGTACTTATGGAAAACACAATTGTTTTTTTAGGGAGTACACATAGTAGGGGGAAATATCAATGAAAAATGAAATTTCGATTGGTTTATTAGGACTAGGAACAGTTGGCAGTGGAGTAGCAACGATCTTACAACAACACCAACAGGATATGCATCACAAATTGGGTGTTCCAGTTTCCATTAAAAAGGTATTAATTAAAGATGAAAATAAGGAAAGAATCACAACTCTGGATTCAAACGTTTTTACAACGGATGTCCATGAGATATTAAACGACCCCACTATTGATATTATTGTTGAAGTAATGGGTGGCATTGAAGAAGCGAAGCAGGCAATTGAAAACGCGCTTCGTGCTGGAAAGCAAGTTGTGACAGCCAATAAAGATGTCATGGCGGAATATGGACACGAATTATTGAAGTTGGCAGATGCAAAAAAATGCGATTTATTTTATGAAGCGAGTGTTGCAGGGGGCATCCCAATAATTCGTACATTAGAAGACGGACTAGCTTCAGACAGGATTTCAAGTTTGATGGGAATCGTGAACGGAACAACTAATTTCATTTTAACGAAAATGAAACAAGAAAATATGAGCTATGAAGTCGCTTTGGCAGCAGCAACGAGACTTGGCTACGCGGAAGTTGATCCTTCAGCGGACGTCGACGGAGTGGATGCTGCACGGAAAATGGTCATTTTATCTTCTCTCGCATTTTCAACAGAAGTTCATCTTAGCGACGTATTAGTTAGAGGGATGAAAGACATAAGAGACGGAGATATGGAACTAGCAGAGGGCTTTGGCTATACAATGAAGATGGTTGGCTCATCGAAAAAAAATGAAGATGGGATCGAAGTGGCAGTGGAACCAGTATTCTTGGCAAATTCGCATTTGCTCGCTTCTGTAAACAACGAATTTAATGCCGTATACATATATGGTGATGCAGTTGGCGAAACGATGCTTTATGGACCAGGCGCTGGTTCTCTACCGACTGCAACTTCAGTCGTCTCGGATATTATCGCTGCATGTCGTAATTTGCTACTTGAAGTAAATGGTAAGCGACTACACGCTGCTCAGCATGAGCGGGTTATCAAATCGGCCAATCGTCGCTATGCGAAGTACTTCCATCGTTTACTTGTTAAAGATGAAGTAGGAGTTTTGTCGAATTTGACAGCCATTTACAGCAATCATAATGCAAGCCTTCGATCAGTTAAGCAGCATCCAGCGGGAAATGAGGGAATGGCTGAAATTATTCTTGTCACTCATAAAATTTCTAGACAGCAACATTTGGACGTGATTGAAGATTTAAAAGGTTTGGCAAGTGTCATTAGCCATTACCGCATCGAGGGAGATGAATCAGAATGAATTGGCCAGGATTGATTGAACAATATAAAGAATGGCTTCCGGTAACAGAAGATACGCCAAAGCTAACATTGCAGGAAGGCAATACGCCTTTAGTTCATCTCGGAAATTTGTCTGAGAAATGGGGTATTGATCTTCATGTGAAATTAGAAGGTGCTAACCCAACCGGTTCTTTCAAAGACCGAGGCATGGTCATGGCAGTGGCGAAAGCGAAAGAAGAAGGGAAAACCGTTCTTATTTGCGCATCAACTGGTAATACTTCTGCGTCTGCCGCTGCATACGGAGCGAGAGCTGGCATGAGAACAATTGTGGTCATTCCAGAAGGTCGTATTGCACTCGGAAAACTTGCCCAGGCAAAAATGTATGGCGCTGAAATTCTGGCGATTAAAGGAAATTTTGACGAAGCACTTGAAATGGTTCGCGAAGTGGGTCAAGAAGATGGCATCGCTCTAGTTAATTCAGTTAATCCTTACCGTTTAGAAGGACAGAAAACAATCGCGTTTGAAATTATTGATCAGTTAGGAACAGTACCAGATGTTC
>NZ_JBFUKT010000019.1:0-32705 GCF_056400705.1 Paenisporosarcina sp. P5_A11 | reverse complement strand
TGTTTTGTCCTCACAATCTATATCGTTTTAGTAGGGATTATCCTCAATAAAAACCCCCTAGCTTGAAGAAAGCTAGAGGGATTATACATAATGTAGGACGAATCCCAATCGTGCCGTCATTATGAAGCGTATCGTTTTGAACCCGCACACAGCAGGTGGGTATCCACTTTATAACTTAAAACGTCCCCTGGGGGCATGTTTGCCATTACAAAAGGAGGATTCCCTACGATAAATAAGTTCGGTCAAAATCGATGTGGCAATTAACGAACACATCAGGATTCGTGTTACCTGTATAATATCATATCCATTTTTCAAATACAACCATATTTTACAATTAAATTTAACTTTTCKGAATACTTATTTTTAATGACAAATTATTTAATTGTTCTTCTGAAACAGCACTTGGTGCCTTTGTTAAAATGTCACTTGCACTCGCTGTTTTCGGGAATGCAATCGTGTCTCGTAGATTCGTGAGGCCAGCTAATAACATAACGATACGGTCAAGACCGAAGGCAATACCACCATGAGGAGGGGTTCCATATTCAAACGCCTCGAGCAAGAAACCAAATTGAGCATTTGCTTCTTCTTTTGAAAACCCAAGAATGCTAAACATTTTTTCTTGAATTTCGCGCGAATAAATACGTATTGATCCACCACCAAGTTCATAGCCATTTAACACTAAATCATAGGCTTGAGCGCGTACTTCTGCAGGATTAGTATCCATTAACTCAATGTCTTCTACAAACGGCATTGTAAATGGATGGTGAGCAGCATAGTACCGTCCCTCTTTTTCGTCATATTCAAATAACGGCCAGTCTATAATCCATAGGAATGCATTTTTACTTTCATCGATTAATTGGAGGTCTTTTCCTAATTTCGAACGAAGAGCGCCCAATGAATCAGCTACAACTGATTTTTTGTCGGCAACAAATAATAATAAGTCCCCTGGTTCTGCTTGAAGTGTTTGAGCTAATTTCTCCCCTACTTCACCCTCAAAGAATTTCGCGATTGGTCCTTTTAATCCTTCTGCATCCACTTTAAGCCAAGCAAGGCCTTTGGCACCATGTCTTCCTGCAAATTCTCCTAAAGCATCAATGTCTTTACGTGAATAATTGTCAGCTTTGCCTTTAACATTGATTGCTTTTACTTGTCCGCCACTTTCAACTGCTCCAGCAAAGACTTTGAATGAAGATTGCTCGACGAGTGAAGAAACATCTTGTAACTCTAAGCCAAATCTAACATCCGGTTTGTCAGAACCAAAACGATCCATGGCTTCTGTGTATTTCATACGTTGGAATGGCGTTTCAACGTCAATTCCTTTAACATCTTTTACTAATTTTTTCATCATGCGTTCGTTCATTTCTAAAATATCTTCCATTGACATGAAACTCATTTCCATATCAATTTGTGTGAACTCTGGTTGACGGTCTGCACGCAAATCTTCATCACGGAAACAGCGAGCAATTTGGTAATACTTTTCAAATCCAGACACCATCAACATTTGTTTAAATAATTGAGGAGATTGTGGCAAAGCGTAAAATTCACCGTTATGCACACGGCTAGGAACCAAGTAATCTCGTGCTCCTTCTGGTGTTGATTTTGTTAAAATAGGTGTTTCAACTTCTATAAATGTTTCTTCATCTAAAAATCGACGAATCGATTTTGATACTTCAGAACGCATTTTGAGAATGTCATACATAACGGGACGACGAAGATCTAAATAGCGGTATTTTAATCGTAAGTCTTCATTAACATCGTTCTGGTTCTCGATCGCAAATGGTGGATTTTTTGCTTCATTAATAATCGTCACTTGTGTAGCTTGCACTTCAATTCGTCCAGTTTTCATGTTTGGATTCATTTGTGCTTCATTACGAGCAACCACTTCACCTGTTACTTCAACAACATACTCATTTCGTAAGGCATCACCAACTGCTAATGCTTCTGCTGAAATGGCAGGGTTAAAAACAATTTGCACAATTCCTGTGCGGTCGCGAAGATCCACAAAAATAAGTCCGCCAAGATCACGTCTTTTTTGAACCCATCCTTTTAATACGACTTGTTCCCCGATTGCTTGTTCTGCTACTTCTCCACATGGATGTGTACGTTTAGTCATGCTAATTCCTCCGTTGCTTTAGATGCGATTTTAGTAAAGTTTTCGACTATTTCTTCAAACGTAAGTTGTTGTTGATTTCCATTTGCTAAGTATTTCAATGAAATTTTGCCACTTTCAAGTTCATTGTCACCAATTACAACTGAGAACTTGGCATTTAAACGATCGGCTGATTTCATTTGAGCTTTAATCTTTCTATCTAAATAATCCATTTCAGCTGAGACATTATTTTGACGAAGCTGCGAGACAAACGATACCGCTTTATCTTTTGCTGCTTCACCCATTGCGACTACATAGACATCAAGTGTAGGCAAGTTTTTAAACTCTTCTCCTTCAGCGTCTAAAGCAAGTAACAATCGTTCAATACTCATTCCAAAACCAATACCAGGTGATTCCGGACCACCTAAATCTTCAACTAAACCGTTGTAGCGACCACCACCAGCTAGTGTTGTGATGGCACCGAATCCTTCGCCTTCACTCATGATTTCAAAAGCTGTGTGATTATAGTAATCGAGTCCTCTTACTAAATTTGGGTCAACTTCATATTTAATGTTTAAGATATCTAAGTAATGTTTTACTTTTGCAAAATAAGCAGCCGATTCTTCATTCATATAATCAGGTAGTTTTGGAGCTGTTGCCATCAATGGATTCTCTCGATCCACCTTACAGTCGAGAATACGTAACGGGTTTTTTTCTAATCGATTTTGACAATCTGAGCAGAACTCTTGGATGTGCGGAGAGAAATGAGCACTAAGTGCAACTCGATGAGCTTGTCGACTTTCGGTATCTCCCAGTGAATTAATCACTAACTTAATTTTTTTCAATCCGGCTTTTTTATACACACTCATTGCAAGAGCCATAACTTCTGCATCAATGCTTGGATCTTTACTACCGATTGCTTCAACTCCAAATTGAACGAATTGACGGTAGCGACCTGCTTGTTGGCGTTCATATCTGAACATCGGTCCTGTGTAATAAAGTTTTACTGGTTGATTAGGTAAACCAAATAATTTATTTTCAACAAAAGAGCGGACAACGGGTGCGGTTCCTTCAGGACGCAAAGTTAATGAACGGTCACCTCTATCGGTAAATGTATACATTTCTTTTTGGACGATATCAGTTGTATCACCGACACTTCGCGTGAAAAGTTCGGTATGCTCAAAAATTGGCGTTCGAATTTCTTTATATTGAAATAATCGACATGTATCACGAATAAGTTCTTCGACTGCTTGCCACTTTTCAGTTTCACCTGGTAATAAATCTTTCGTTCCTCTTGGCACATTAATCGACATGATAATGGCTCCTCTCTTTTATAAATTAAAAAAGCTCCCGTCCCTTGCGCAAATACGCAAGGGACGAGAGCTATTGTTAGCTTCCGCGGTTYCACCCTAGTTGACACAAATACTTCATGTCCTCTCAAATCCGGATAACGGCCGGTTCCGTTTTCGCCTACGTTACTTCAAGGAGTATTTCGACGAAAAGCCTTTCAAGTGTTGTTCACTGAGTGCTTCTGTAGGAAAGATTTCAGCCACGTCTTTCCCTCTCTTAACAGCGTATTAAACAGTTACTTTCTTGGTCATTGGCACTTTGTTTGATTCAGATTATACCTTATCTTAATGACTGTACAATAAGTTGTCAACCTTTTCATAAAAAGTTATAGTCTTTTCGGTGAACAGTCTTTACAATAAACAAAAGGAGGAATTATATGTTAAAAATTCAAATTCGAAATAATGCACAAATTTTTATTGGACTTATTTTGTTATTATCACTTATTCTTCCTTCAATTACATATGCAAATGGAGAAAATGTTCAATCAACAGTATCAAACCTCCATATGAGATCGGGTCCTGGTCTAGCATATCCTATTATTGGCTCCCTAAAAATGGGAGATCAAATGATTGTTCTAAAACAACAAGGCGATTGGATTAATGTACGCCGTGGATCGGCTGAAGGCTGGGTGGCTTCATGGTACACCAAGCAATTAGGTCAAAAGAAAAAACTATCCGAGCAACTTGTCGTCTCCAGAGTAGACCAGCTAAATGTTCGTTCACAAGCCTCTATTGGTGCAGCGGTGCTTACTCAATTGTCAGCTGGTGATCAAGCTAAGCTTATTGCTGATCATGGCAAATGGGTCGAAATTTCGTTTAACCAAGTAAAAGGTTATGTGGCAAAAGAATACATAACCATTCAAACGAATAATACACAGACTACATCATCTAAAGTGAATAATAGTAATCACTTTGAAGTTTCTGTGAATAGTTTGAATGTACGCTCAAAACCTGATTTAACTTCTAAGAAAGTTAGTACAGTGAAAAAAGGTGAACGTTTCAAAATTATCGAAAAGCAACATAACTGGGTAAAAATTGAACTGTCAGGTAAAAAAAGTGGTTGGGTTTATTCTTTTTATGGAACTCAGATTGCATCTAGTGGGAGTACTCCTGAAAAATCCCACCAAAAACAGCAGAGCAAAGCTACAACTACGAAAAAAGTTTCGATTGTCTATAACGGTACAAACTTACGATCCAGCGCTTCCACTTCAAGTGAAGTAGTATATCGAGCGAATGCAGGGGAATCGTTTGAAACCATCGGACAAAGTGGTGATTGGTACGAAGTTAAATTACCGAAGGGTTCGAAAGCATTTGTAGCTAACTGGGTTGTATCTACAAATACAACTATAAAAGAAACCGAAAATAAACAAACGAATGTACACAGAAAAAAAGGCACTCTCAACGGTCTTACACTTGTTATTGATCCAGGTCATGGTGGCAATGACGGTGGAACGACTGGTGCACGAGGCACACATGAAAAAGGAATCACGCTTCGCACAGCTGAATTGTTAGCTAGTAAACTTCGTTCTGCAGGTGCTAATGTCGTCATGACGCGAGATTCTGATGTGTATGTTGATTTGCGTAAACGTGTCTCAATTGGTCATCAGTTATCAGCCGATGCATTTATAAGTGTTCATTATGATGCAACTGATAGCAGTTCAATAAATGGATTTACTACGTATTACATGCATGGCTATCAAAAAGCACTTGCGAAAAGCGTTCATAAAGCACTTGGAGAAAAAATTAATTTGCGTGACCGTGGAGCGCAGCAAGGAAACTACCTAGTACTTCGCGAAAATCGTCAGCAAGCCATTTTGATTGAACTTGGATTCTTAAGTAACCCATCCGAGGAAAGTACGTTAACTACTGAAAAATTTAGAGAGCAAGCGACTCTAGGTATCTACAACGGCGTCGTTGACTTCTTTGACAATCAAGCAAACTAGAAAAAACTCGTCCAAGATTCATATGGACGAGTTTTTTTGATAGATTAGTTTTTTATTGAGTTTTAGAACAAGAAAACCGTTTGATTAATTGATGAGGAATGATCATACGCTTTACAGGTTCATGCGGATTTTCCAGAAGTTGAATCAATTTTCTTGAAGCTTGCAAGCCAAGCTCAAAAATATTAATATCGACCGATGTTAATGGTGGTTGGGAAAGTTCTGAAAATAACACATTATTGAAACTAAGTATTGAAATATCCTCGGGTACAGAAATATTCATTTCAATTAATGTATTCAATACACCTAGTGCCATTAAATCATCTGCGACCACCAATGCTGTCGGTGGGTTTTTTAAGTTTATTAGCTTCCTAATTGCCTCTTGACCACCTTCACGCAAAAACTCACTATGAATGATATAATCGTCCTCACTTTTGATACCTACTTCACGTAAAGCTTTTTCAAATCCGAGCAACCGTTCAATCGTCACAACAAAATTTAAATCCCCACCAATAAAACCGATTTGCTTATGTCCCAGACTTAGCAAATAGTTAGTTGCTTCCTTCGCGGCTAAATAATTATCGTTATCCACATATGTAATAAGTTCTACGTCCTTAAACGGTTTACCGATCACGACAAAAGGGAATTTTCTTTCCCGCAAGTAATTTAATACGTTGTCCTCGATTCGAGAATAAAGCAAAATAACACCATCCACACGACCACCTTGAACCATTTGGATAACGCCTTCGTAAATTTCTTCATCCGTTTTACCTGTACTAATTTGAAGAGCATACTGACGTTCATTTGCCCCATCACTCAGTCCCCTTAAAACAGTAGGGAAAAATGGATTCTGGAAAAACACATCTGTAGAGTTAGGTAACACCAATCCGATGACTCTAGTGGATTGATTAGCCAAACTTCGAGCAATAAAATTCGGATGATATCCGAGTTCATCCATCGCAGCTCTAACTTTAATTTTTGTTTTTTCACTAATACGAGGGCTATTCGCTATGACTCTTGATACGGTAGATGGGGCGACATTTGACAGTTTTGCAACGTCTTTAATGGTAATGGCCAAAATTCACCCTCCTCTAATTAATCCTTGTTATTCTTTAATGGTAAACAGGCTGAATTCATCGATAATAGAGACAATATACTTTTCACATAAGCAAGAGTGCTAATATTCGATTTGCACTCTTATTTACTCTAGAATAAGTATACTTTAGTTTCAAATGGTTTAAGCGACACGTTTTCTGCAAGTACATGATCTGTAGAATCATAATTACTTAACTTAAGCTTTCCATCTCCTACAGGCAGATCTTCTAAATTAATGTTTTGTGGCTGTTCACCAAAGTTACAAATCACAATTGCAGAAGAATCTTCGTACGTCCGTTTATAAGTATAAACAGTTGCATGATTCTCTAAAAGTAATTTGTAATCTCCATAAACGAAAACTTCATGTTCCTTCCGTAAGGAAATCATGTCTTTATAAAATGAATAAATGGATTGCGGGTCTTTCATTTGAGACTCCACATTAATATTTTGATGATTAGTATTGACTTTCATCCATGGAGTACCCTCTGTGAAACCTGCATTTTGATGATGATTCCATTGCATTGGTGTACGGGAATTGTCACGACCGCTTTTCCAAATAATCTCCATCATCTCTTGATGAGGTCGACCTTTTGATGTTTCGATTCGATAATAATTTTTCATTCCTAAATCGTCATAATCATCAATTGAGTCAAATTGAACATTGGTCATCCCAATTTCTTGACCTTGATAAATGAACGGAGTTCCCTGCATAAGGAAATAGCAAGCACCTAGCATTTTTGCACTTTCCATCCAATATTCTTCATCTTTCCCCCATGTTGATACACTACGAGGTTGATCATGATTTTCAAAAAATAAAGCATTCCATCCATTTCCATGTAATTCAGTTTGCCATTTGGACAATGTTTGTTTCAAACCTACTACATCTACTGAATCATCGGCCCCTTTTTGCCATAATCCTAGATGTTCAAACTGGAAAACCATATCGAACTTGCCATTTTGTTCACCAACCCATTCATCTGCCTGGTGAATTTTTACGCCATTTGCTTCTCCGACAGTCATAATGTCGTACTTATCAAACGTTTCTTCTTTTAATTCTTTTAAGAATTCATGAATGCCTTCTTGGTTCATATGCATGTCAAAAGAAGAGACAAAATCGAGATTTTCCGGATTTGGTAAGTCAGGCATACCTGGGTATTTTTTAATATGTGAAATCGCATCGACACGGAATCCGTCTATCCCTTTATCGAGCCACCAGTTCACCATGTCATAAAGAGCAAGGCGAACTTCGGGATTCTCCCAATTTAAATCCGGCTGCTTTTGATGGAATAGATGCAAGTAGTATTGTAGCGTTTTCTCATCAAAGTCCCACGCGCTACCTGAGAAAATACTTTCCCAGTTATTCGGTTCTTTTCCATCCACGCCGTCTTTCCAAATATACCAATCTCTTTTTGGATTATCTTTCGAAGAACGAGATTCAATGAACCAAGGATGCTCATCGCTTGTGTGATTTATGACTAGATCAAGGATTACTTTCATTCCACGTTTATGGGATTCTTTTAGTAAAAGTTCAAAATCTTCCATCGTTCCAAACTCTTCCATGATATCTTGATAATCACTTATATCATAGCCATTATCTGCGTTCGGTGATTTAAAAAACGGACAAATCCACAGTACATCGACTCCAAATTCTTGTAAGTAATCCAGTTTCGAAATAATACCTTGTATGTCTCCAATTCCATCACCATTGCTGTCCATAAAGCTACGTGGATAAATTTGATAACATACAGCTTCTTTCCACCAATATTTATTCATTTATAAAACCTCCGAATCCTAGTTGTTACTTTAATCGTAAAATCAAGAGCATTCAAAAACCATTATTTTAATAAATCTTAAGTTGTTTATCGTACATTTGCGCCTGCCTTACATTCCGCATGAGCCAACAAGTATGAAAACCACATACTTGTGGGTCTCACGCTTCACGCTCTTGGTGATTCCTTTGAAGTCTCCACCGTTATATTCCTTCAAATCTCCTGTATTCACTTTAAAATCGTTGGATGTATAACCATTATTAAACGATCCACCATGATGAAATAAATGGATTCGTCCTGCCACTTGCGCTCATCTTTTTCATCAGCACATACAGGGGATGCATTAAAAAGAAGAAACGGAATTAAAATGAGCAATACTTGTGTTTATCTCATTTTCCGTCCCTCCTCGCTTATTAATATGGTTCTTCGAATTATCCTTTTGTACCACCAGCAGTTAACCCAGATACAAAATACTTCTGGAACATTAAGAACAGAATAGCAATTGGAATGGCAATTAAAACTGCCCCTGCTGCGAATTTCGTGAATTCATTGCCGAATTGTTTCGCAACTAGTTCATATAACCCAACAGCTAATGTAAATTTGTCTTCTGAACGTAGTAAAATTCTCGCCAGGATAAAGTCCCCTAATGGAGCAATGAATGAGAACAAAGCGACAACTGCAATGATCGGTTTAGCTAAAGGCATAACAATTTGGAAGAAGATGCGCAGATGACCTGCACCATCCATTTTAGCTGATTCATCAAGTTCTTTAGGAATCGTATCTAAATACCCTTTCATCAACCATGTGCTCATTGGAATTTGACCACCCACGTAGACAAGAATTAAACCGATATGTGTATCGATTAATCCTGTGCGGTTTGCTAACACAAATATTGCAATTAATGCTGCAAAGTTAGGAATCATTTGCAAAATTAAAAATGTCAGTAAACCATTTTTTCGTCCAACAAAGCGATATCGTGAGAATGAATACGCCGTAAAAGATATTGCAATTACAGATAAAACCATTGTGATAATGCTTATTTTCATTGAATTCCAATACCATAAAAGATATTTTGATTTATCCAAATCGAACAAGAATTGATAGTGTTTCAACGTTGGATTATCTGGGAACATTTTAGAACCAGATAGACTTTGTCCAGGGTTAAATGAAGAACCAAGTACCCAAAGTAATGGATACACAACAATAAAAATCATCATTAAAATTAAGATATATGATATTGTGAGTCGGATAATTTTGCTTGTTTTATTGTTCATGCTACATCATATCCTCCTCTTGGAAAGATTTTGTTCTCTTGAACTGCCATAGTGCAACCGAGATAACAATGACTGATAGAATCATTGTGACAGCTGCTGCTTTACCATATTGTGCACTTGTCATAGTTAAGCGATAAATCCACGAAATGAGAATATCCGTTCCACCTGCATTTTGACCCGGTATTGCTGGACCACCGCCATTGAAAAGAAAAATGACGTTAAAGTTATTAAAGTTAAACGTATATTGCGTAATAATGATAGGTGCTGTTGCAAATAATACTAGTGGTAATGTAATAGAAAAGAACTTTTGGAAGATGGAGGCACCATCTACAGTAGCCGCTTCATAAAGTTCATCTGGAATCGATTGAAGAACGCCAGTCGTCATGGCAAAAATAAATGGAAAGCCTAACCACGTTTGAATCATGATTAATGCTAATCGTGTCCACGTTTCATTTGTCATCCAAGACAGACCCTCAATTCCAAAGAAAGGAAGAATGTCTCTATTAATAACTCCAAAAGTTTCATTAAACATTCCAGAGAATATTAAGATTGTAATAAACGATGGAACTGCCCAAGGTAAAATCATGATAGTACGGATGATTGCTTTACCTTTTAAATCTTTTTGATTAACAAGAATTGCAAGGAAAATTCCTAATCCAACTTGTAAAGTTGTTGCACCGAATGTCCAAATAATTGTCCAAGCCAACACGGCGAAGAAAGTAGTTCTCCAAATATCCAATTTGAAGATATCGATAAAGTTTTGGAAACCAATCCAATCTACTAATTTTGCTGGTGGCGAATGGTATAAATCATAATTGGTAAATGCCAATAGGGCTACGAACAAAATTGGGAAGATTACTACAAAAATTAATAGGAAAAATCCAGGTGTAATCATTAAGTAAGGGAATCCATTATCTATTAAATTATGATATTGTTGCCGCACAGAGTTTAAATTGAATCCCCTATCGCGTTTTTCACCATTGCGATACGCATCATTTAAATTCAGTGCATAAACACCCAAGCCCATGATCGTAATTATTAATGCGATAATTCCATCGACTAATAGGAACACGGAATGATCCAGCTTCGGAATTTCACCTAGCGTAAAAAGTCCCCAAAATCCGACGGGTAATATATCTTTAAATACAATACCAAAAGAGAGCCCTAAAATTAAAAAGATGAATCCTTTTAAAAATTGCTTATTATAAAACTGTCCGAATCCAGGAATAATGGAAAGCAAAACAGCATTTCTTCCATGATGAGTAGTGGTTTTTATTTCTTCCATCATTGCTAAGCCTCCTCTTTCAGAATCGGAGAAATTATTTGATTTTATATCAAACTATTAACCTTTTCTTTTTGTTACCTATGTAAAACTAATTAAATATTATAATTCAGTTACAACGTGTACAATCGATTTCTTCCAGCAATTTCTAGCACAGTTTTTTCTTTAGTTCTGGCAGTTTCTTAATAAAAGGATGGGCAATACCTTCCAAGAAGGAAGATATCGCCCTTTACTTTTTACTACGTATTAATCTGCAAGTTAGGAAAGGTTTAACTCTCTATTATTGTCTAGCTCCGAAGCCCAGCTCGCACTTTTCTATTTTGCAGGGTGGCTAGTTTCAATATTTGCTTGAATAGATTTTACAGCCTCATCTAAAGCAGCTTTTGGTTCAGCTTTACCGGTTGCCAATGTTTGAAGTGCCGAAGCCATTGGGGCCCATACTTCTCCCATTTCAGGAATGTTTGGCATTGGCACAGCGTATTGTGATTGAACTGCAACAGCTTTAGCGCCTTCGTTATCAGCAATAATTGGATCTTCAACTAACGCTACGTTAGCTGGAATCTCAGATACTGCTTGGAAGCGAGCTTTAGAGTTTTCATCGTTTGATAAATGTTCAATTAATTTTGTTGCCCAGTAAGGATTTTCAGTAAATTCTGTTACGTGCCATCCTTTAACACCCATGAATGTTTTGACTGGTTCTCCGTTAGGAAGTGTTGGCATTGGAGCAATACCAATGTCAATTCCAGCATCTTTCATGCCTTGGAATGCCCAAGGACCATTCATTACTGCTGCTACTTTACCTTCGTTGAATAATCCGTCCATTGCAGCACCGCCGCTTTCCCCAATGATTCCTTTAGGGAATAAACCTTCTGCATACCATTTTTGAATAAATTCAGCACCTTTAACAGCGCCTTCGTTGTTTAAGCCAATATCTTCACGGTCAGGAGCACCGTCTTTTTCATTAAACACATATCCACCCATGCCAGCGATTGGACCGTGTGCGAAGTAGAAGTTATCCCAAAGTGCTAGGAAACCATAGTTATCTCCTTTAGTGAAATCTTTAGAGAATGTGTATAGCTCATCCATAGTTTTTGGAGCTTCAGGCATTAACGCTTTATTATAAATTAAAACTGGAGTTTCAGTTGCTTTAGGAAGACCGAATAGTTTCCCATCATACATTTGAGCATTTATTGCAGACTCACTATATGTTTTAAGTACTGAATCTTCTACAGTAATTTCTTGAATTAGACCTTCAGTTACCACTTGGCCAATTTGGTCATGCGGAAGTGTTACTACGTCAGGAGCATTTCCAGCTGGACCATCAAGACGTAATTGATCACGGATTTTGTCCGCCATGTTTAATTCTTTGAATTCAACTTTGATACCGTACTCTTCTTCAAATGAAGCAAGTGCAGCTGGTAACCAATCTTTACTTTTCTCTAAATCTTCCCAAATGACCAATTTCTCAGGTTTTTCTGGCTCTTCCGTTGCTTCCGGTTTTTCACCTTCAGCAGGTGTAGTTCCTTCTTCTCGGTCTGGTGCACATGCAGCAAGCATACCTAGTAAAAGAATAAGCATCATTAATAGTAAATTCTTTTTCATCATGACCCTCCTATTATCTTTATATATTTATCAATCTATACAAACGGTTGCACAAATTCATAATAATGATTGTGAAAGCGTTTGCACAAATATTAATTTAATTATAATGATTAAATTAAATTTTACAACAACTTTTTTTACCTTGAATTACTTTACTATTTCCTTGTTAGAAAAATACTTTATAAATTAATCATTCTTTTTATTTTTCTAATGATAACGAATTTATAATCGTTGCACTGTATTGAATAAACTGAATCCTTTTGTTATTCTGAAACAGAGATATCGTTAGTGCAAACGGTTGCAGTAAATTAAGATAGGAGTGATTATTTTGGAACGTTCAGCAGTTTTTCACAGACCAGACCAGAATTTTTCTTATATTCTAGATGATACAACTCTGGGAGTTAGAATTAGAACCAAAAAAAATGACGTAGAAAGAATTGAACTTCTGCATGGTGATCCATATATTTGGAAAGATAATCTGTGGGTATTCCATAGGACTGAAATGAAATTGATTGCTACTGATGCTTTATTTAATTACTGGGAGACTACTATCACCCCACCTCATCGAAGAATACGGTATGGCTTTGAATTGCATGCGAACGGGGAAACACTGCTCTATACGGAAAAAGGATTTTATGACGAAGTGCTACATGACTGTCAATACTATTTTTGTTTTCCATACTTACATGCATCTGAACTTTTCAATGCTCCTGACTGGGTGAAAGATACAAGATGGTATCAAATCTTTCCTGAGCGCTTCGGAAATGGGAATCCCCCTATTAATCCTGAGAATACCCTGCCTTGGGGAGAAGTGGAACCTGAACCAAACAATTTCTTCGGCGGCGATTTTGAAGGAATCATTCAAAAACTAGATTACCTAGTAGACCTAGGCATTAATGGGATTTATTTTACGCCAATATTTAAGTCTCCTTCCAATCATAAATATGACACCATCGATTATTTTGAAATTGACCCTCAATTTGGAACGAAAGAGGACTTAAAAAGACTAGTTAGTGAATGTCATAATAGAGGAATCAAAATAATGCTTGATGCCGTTTTCAATCATAGTGGTTATTATTTCGCACCATTCCAAGACGTTCTTGAAAAAGGTCAACAATCTGATTATGCAGATTGGTTTTATCCACATAACTTCCCTCTTCAGGGTGGAGAGCGTCCAAATTATGAGACCTTTGCATTCGTAGCTTCAATGCCTAAGCTGAATACACAAAGTCCTGAAGTTAAAAAATATTTGCTCGATGTATCTGCCTATTGGATTAATGAATTTGATATTGATGGCTGGCGTCTCGATGTTGCAAATGAAGTTGATCATCAATTTTGGAGAGAGTTCCGAACATTCGTGCGACAACAGAAACCAGATATTTATATTCTCGGCGAAGTATGGCATGATTCCATGCCTTGGCTGTTAGGAGATCAATTCGACGCAGTTATGAACTATCCATTTACAACCAATGTATTAAATTTACTAGCAAGCCAAACCATATCAGCTGAACAATTTATGAATGATATGACGACAGTCATCCAGAGCTATCCAAAGAATGTAATGGACGTCACATTCAATTTAGTAGGCAGCCATGATACTCCAAGAATACTTACCGAATGCCAGGAAAATGTAGATCGTTTGAAACTCATTTACACATTACTCTACACGTTTATGGGGTCCCCATGCATGTATTATGGAGATGAGATTGGCATGACTGGCGGAAAAGATCCTGGTTGTCGTAAATGTATGGAGTGGAATCCAGAAAAACAAAACACGGATTTACTAAACCATGTTAAAAAATTAATGGCATTACGCCAATCCGAAAATTTGCTTGCTAATGAAGGTAGTTTTCAATTCTTGAATCAACATCAAACTGAAGTTGTTGCTTATCGAAAATATAACAATGACCGAAATGTCTTAGTTATCATTAATCCAACAGATGCTGATCAAACGTTTAATATCCCCCATTTATTAAAAGGAAACAACGTTAAGAATCTATGGACTGATGAGGAATTTGTTTCGACTGATGATACAACTGCAGTTCAACTTAAACCTTTAGAGTTTACAATCTTAGCCTACTAAATGGTTAAGGAAATGAATTTAAACAAGTAGTACCATAACAAAAACACCCTTTCATTACTTCGTAGTAACAAACTACGTGTAAGTGAAGGGTGTTTTTTTGTTTGATTTCAACTATCTATTTTGACTCTACAATTAAAGTGACAGGACCATCGTTTGTTAATGACACGTCCATCATCGCTCCAAAAATACCGGTTTCAACTTGAAGATTCAAATTGCGTAATTCTTCGTTAAATAAATCCCAAAGAGGTTTCGCAACATCCGGTTTAGCTGCTTCACTAAAGCTCGGTCGTCTGCCTTTTCGCGTATCACCGTAAAGAGTGAATTGTGATATCGATAAAATGGAGCCACCTTCTTCAAAAATGGAACGATTCATTTTACCTTCTTCGTCTTCAAATAATCGTAAGTTTGCTACTTTTTCTGCAACGTAACGAACATCTTCTTTTGTATCTTCATGTGTTAGTCCGACTAGCAATACGTATCCTTTGTCAATTTGACCCGTTACTATCCCATCGACTTTTACATTTGCAGATAAGCTTCTTTGTAATACTACTCTCACATTAGAAACCTCAATTCGTCATGCGTTGTACTGAATAAATTTCTGGAATTTGTTTTATACGTTCTACCACTTTATGTAAGTGGGCAATATTAGTAATCATCACGGTCATATGAATAGTTGCAATTTTATCTCGATCTGCTTTTCCACTAACTGCGGAAATATTCGTTTTGGTTTCACTGACCACTTGCATCACTTCATTAAGCAATCCAGCACGATCAAATGCTTGAATTTCAATATCGACTTGATACTCTTTACGAATCGGCGTGATATGACTCCCCCACTCAACGTCGATAATGCGTTCGTTGACATCTGAATCTTGAACATTAGGACAATCTTCTCTATGAACTGAAACGCCGCGACCTTTCGTAATAAAACCGACGATTTCGTCACCTGGAACCGGACTACAACATCTCGATAAACGAATAAGTAGGTTTTCGATGCCTTTAACGATAACACCTGATTCTGTCGCCTTTTTAGTGGTCGGTGCATTCATTTCTTTAGTGATTTTTTCCAATGCTTCTTCATGGTCACGAATTTTTCGCATTTTTTCTGCTAATCGGTTCACGACTTGTTGTGCGGTAATGCCGCTGAATCCTACAGCCGCATACATATCTTCTTCGCTTGTAAAATTGAATTTTTCACAAACACGTTTGATGTTTTCATTAACTAACACTTCTTTTACATCAAACTCTTGAGATTTAATTTCTTTTTCGATCATTTCACGACCCTTATGGACGTTGTCTTCACGAAGTTGCTTTTTAAAGAATTGCTTAATTTTATTTTTCGCTTGTGATGATTGGGCAATTTTCAACCAATCTCGACTTGGACCAAACGATTGTTTTGAAGTTAATATTTCAACAATATCGCCTGTCTTTAGTTTGGTATCTAAAGGAACCATTTTCCCGTTTACTTTTGAGCCAATGGTTTTATTGCCAATTTCAGAGTGAACTCGATAGGCAAAATCGATAGGAACTGATCCTGCTGGCAGTTCCATGACATCTCCTTTCGGAGAAAAAACATAGACCATATCAGAGAATAAATCGAATTTTAATGACTCCATAAACTCTTCTGCATTGGAAGACTCATTTTGATACTCCAATATTTCTCTGAACCACGTGAGCTTTGAATCAACCGATTTATTAGAAGACTCTACTGTTTTGCCTTCTTTATAAGCCCAATGTGCAGCAACACCAAACTCTGCAATTTTGTGCATTTCTTCGGTTCGAATTTGCACTTCTAAAGGATCACCTTGTGGACCAATTACAGTAGTATGAAGTGCTTGATACAGGTTTTGTTTTGGCATAGCGATATAGTCTTTGAAACGACCAGGCATTGGCTTCCACAGTGTATGGATAATCCCGAGTACAGCGTAACAATCTTTGATACTTTCAACAGTAATTCGCACTGCCAATAAATCATAAATCTCATTAAACTGTTTGTTTTGGACATTCATTTTTTTATAAATGCTGTAAATATGTTTAGGACGACCAAATAGATCTGCATCAATTTCAACTTCTTCTAGCTCAGTTTTAATATTGGTCATTACGTTATTTAAATACTCTTCTCGCTCATTTCGTTTACGTTTCATTAAATTCACAATACGGTAATATTGTTGTGGATTTAAATAACGCAATGAAATGTCCTCTAGTTCCCACTTAATTGTGGAAATGCCCAGTCGATGTGCAAGTGGCGCAAATATCTCAAGCGTTTCACCTGCTTTGAGTCGTTGTTTTTCAACTGGTTGAAATTTCAATGTACGCATATTGTGGAGACGGTCAGCTAATTTAATTAAAATTACGCGAATGTCTTGTGCCATAGCAACAAACATTTTACGGTGGTTTTCCGCTTGTTGTTCTTCTTTCGACATAAAATTAATTTTACTTAACTTAGTAACGCCTTCTACTAGCATAGCTACTTCTTCACTGAATTCTCGAACGATGTCTTCTCTATGGATGTCAGTATCTTCTACGACATCATGTAAAAACCCTGCAGCAACTGTTGCAGGATCCATTTGTAGTTGTGCTAAAATCCCCGCTACTTGGATCGGGTGAATGATATAAGGCTCTCCCGATTTTCTGAATTGTTCTCGGTGAGCGTACTCTGCCACTTCATACGATTTTTTGACAAAATTAACGTTTTTGTCATTCATGTACGTCGCGACAATTGCGAATACTTCTTCAGCCGTAAATACTTGGTCTTTCGCCATGTCGAATCACCAGACTCCATTCAATTTCGATAAATATATTTATTGTCTATTGTATAGCAGAAAAACACTTCTTGCACCCCAAATGATGAAAGATGATGAGTTTTCTTAGAATGATTTGCGAATGTTTTTCATTATTTGCCATTTAAATAGAGTTTAAATGATTGATGTGCAGGCTTAATTAAAGCTGCTTCACCAACTATCGTCATTCATTTCATTCACTTAATTTATGGAGATTTAAGCAAAATGGTACGGCTACCTTGGAAACGATGCTCATATTAAACACTTTGATGAATAAAGGTTTCCAGGGTGCTTTGGACGGGCTTCGCAACCTTACAACCTGGAAACAATCAGTGATGCTTGTTTGGGTTATGAAAGAATTGGAACTTTTTTTATTAAGAAAATGAAAAAATGTTTATTGCCGGTTTTCGGGTTGCTGCGGACGTCCTTCTTGCTGCACCTTGGTCTAACGAACAAAAAGGGATGGGCTTGTGACTACGTCACTTCGCCCATCCTCTTTATTTAGATCATCTTGCGGCTTTTGTACGTCCTTCACAACCTTACAACCTGGAAACAATCAGTGATGCTTGTTTTTGGTAATGAAAGAATTGTTACTATCTTTTAAGTTGATATTCGGCCGAAGATACAATTTCGGCCTCTTACTGCTTCAATTATTTTTATTGTCATCACTACTGAAAATAACATTTACGTTATTGTTCCAATAAGTTAACTCGGCAATGAGACGTGTTTGAGCGATAAATCTTCAGATTGAGCGATAAACCCCTCAAAATGAGTGATAAATATTTCACAATCGGTTCTTGCTATAAAAAAACGTTTCATTATCCAAGATAACTAGTAATGAGATAATCATTATAAGAGCACAAAAAAAAGATGAACTTTTAAAGTTCACCTTTTCCTACTTAATATTGCATTAACGTGCAGATGTCGTAGCCTTTTAATTTTTCGCGACCATCAAGATAAGTTAGTTCGATTAAGAACGCACAGCCTACAACTACTCCACCCATTTGCTCAATAAGTTTGATGGTTGCTTCTACTGTTCCGCCTGTTGCTAATAAGTCATCTATAATCAGAACACGTTGTCCTGGTTTTATCGCATCTTTGTGCATTGTTAATACGTTTGTACCGTACTCAAGGTCATACTCAGCACGAATAACTTCACGAGGTAATTTCCCTTCTTTACGGACAGGTGCAAAGCCTTTAGCCATAGCATATGCCACTGGACAACCAATTATAAACCCACGAGCTTCAGGTCCTACAATCATATCTACATTCTTTTGTACTGCATATTTTACGATTTCATCTGTTGCGTATTTGTAAGCTTCCCCATTATCCATAATGGTTGAAATATCTTTGAAACGAATACCTGGTTTCGGCCAATCTTCAACTATTGTTACGTATTGCTTTAAATCCATTGTTGTTGCTCCTCCTCAGGAACGGTCTGCTCGGCTAAGCGTGTGTCAAACCATTGTCTTAATTCCATATATGGCGCATATAACAGCTTTTGTTCTAGTTGCATTTGCTGTTCTCTAGATTGATAGACCTTTGACTCCGCAAGATCTCGTTTTACACCAGCTTCTTGCATGTCAATTCGTCCATTGTTTATTTTAACAAACCCAAGGTCAAAAAACACCTCTGTCATGAAAAATAATGTACTTGTGCTCCAACCTTTATGTTTGGCGAGTTCATTTACATGTTGTTGTAAATCAAAAGAAGGACGTTTAGCTAAAAAACCATAATACCATTTGAAATGGTCGCGACTTGGTATTCCTTCAAAATATGTCGGGTCAGATGCAAAGAAATGTGCGTAAATTCTTTTTGGTTGAATATGCGTCAATATCGCCTCAAGTATTTGTTCATCATGTGGAATATCAAGTAACACTATATATGGTTTTGGAGTAGGCAATGCTTGATTTTTTGAAATCAGAGTGATGTCTACCTTTAATAATGACTCGAAATGAATAACCGTTTTTTTATCAAATGCCAGATAGATTGTTTGATCTGCTTGGATCATTTGATTCCATCTGTTCACTTGTCGAATTCCTCGAATATCATACAGCTGCCAGTCATCTGTCTTGGCGTCTGTAATCATAAATTGGGGTTTCTTCCGGCCATTCCATTCATTGATTTGAAGATCCCCAATAAAGGATACAGCGACACCAGGGGTTAATTCATCGGCTAAATGACCTTGACTGAAACCTACAGCATCAAGTACTTGAGGACCATCGGAAAGTTCCATTTTCACATGGTTCTGGTTAGCCCCTATTTTTCTCATAGATGAAATATTGACACGTTCGATACAGTACATCGGTTTAGGGAAATCCATGCCAAATGGTCCGAGTTTTTTTAATGATTCGATTGAAGCTAAATCAATTTCTTCTAAACTAATCGAAATATCTATTTGTTGAATAGGTTGCAAATCTTCTTCAGTCAATTCTGCTTCTGCTTGCTCCTGTAAACGATGGCGTAGGTCTGCTACATTTTCAATAGCTAAAGTCATTCCAGCTGCCATTGGGTGTCCACCGAAATGTGGTAAGATATCACGGTTTTTTGCAAGCTCGTTGAATAAGTGAAATCCTTCAATACTACGTGCTGACCCTTTAGCTATTCCTTTTTCAGTGTCAAGTCCTAAAACGATGGAAGGACGATAGTATTTTTCAACGAGTCTTGATGCGACAATCCCAACTACTCCTGGATTCCAGCCTTCTTTTGCGACAATAATGACGTGTGGATCTTGCCCTACTTCTCCAGATTCAACCATCGCTATAGCCTCGTCCGTCATTTGACTAACGATTCCTTGTCGTTCTTTATTATGTGAATCTAAAACTTTAGCAAGTGCCATTGCTTCCACTGAATCCGTTGATAAGAACAAATCAACACCTGGAGCTGCGTCTGCTAAACGGCCAAGAGCGTTGATTCGTGGCCCAAATAAAAAGCCTATTGTTTCTTCATCAATCTGGTTTTGTTCGGTTCCTGCAATTTGACATAATGCTTGAATGGCAGGTCGACTTGAAGATCGAAGTTGTTTAATTCCTTCTTGTACAAAATAACGATTTTCATCGTGCAGGGAAACTAAATCTGCAACCGTTCCAATAGCAACAAGTTCTAATAACTGTTTCGGAATCTCGCCGCCGAGTAATGCGTGGGCAACTTTAAATGCTACCCCCACTCCAGCAAGTTCTCCAAATGGATAACTACCTAAGGGATGTCTTGGGTGAATTATGGCATCAGCAGGCGGTAGAATTTCACCAGCTTCATGGTGATCAGTGACGATAACATCCATGCCAAGGTCTTTTGCCATTTGAATTTCATTAACACCTGAAATCCCATTATCAACTGTAATAATTAAGTTCACACCATCTTCAAATGCATCTTTAAATAATCGTTCACTTGGTCCATAGCCATCTATAAAACGATTAGGAATGGCAAATGTAACATGCGCGTCTAATTGTTGAAGTGCAGTCATCATAACTGATGTACTCGTCACGCCATCTGCATCATAATCTCCGTAAACTAAAATCAATTCTTCATTTGCAATTGCTTGTTTAATCCGTGCAACAGCTTTGTCCATGTCATGAAGTAAGAATGGGTCATGCATAGAAGATTCATCCATTTGTAAAAAAGCTTTGGTCTTATTGACATCAAAAAAGCCTCGAGAGGCGAGAAGTTTAGCTGAAACTGCAGGTATATTTAATTCTTGCTGTAAATGTTGAACGATTTGGTCATCTGGATGTTCCATTCGCCATCTCTTTTTAGATTCAATCATTTTTATGTCACTTCCTCATACTATCCATTATACCTTATCTGTCTCCCTATGTAATTTACAGGAATAAAACTGAGTAATATTTTTGGTGGAAAAAATACGTTTTCACTAAATAGAGTTAATGCTGTTGAAATTTAAACAATCGAAAAAGTACATTTGCGCCTCGCATACCGCAAGAGTGTGATGCGTGAGACCCACAAGTATGTGGTTTTCATGCTTGTTGGCTCTTGCGGAACGTGCGGCTATCGTAAAGGTACGATAAACAACTGTATCGTTTAACAGACCCTTTATTTTCAAAACATCTTATTAAAACTACAAAAAAACTACAAACCGAAACCTTGATTCCCTTCATTGAGGATGACAGGATTCCAGTTCGCTCCGGACATTTTTACCTGCTGCACAATAATCTAGAGAATAAATAGTATGGGCTTGTAACTACGTCACTCGCACATCTCTATTTGTAGATCATCCTGCGGCGGGTATACATCCTTCGCTCCCYTGCAACCTGGAAGGACACAGTAATTTTGGTTTGCTTTACTACAGAATAGAAGGTTTCTTTAAGTAGATGTTCGCCCGAAGATGCTATTTCGGCCTCTTTCTGCTTTTTTAAATTTTGCAAGAATGCTGTTGATATTGAAGAACGTACAAAAGAGTACATTTGCGCCAAACGCCGCGAGAGCGTGAAACTTGAGACTCAAGGATGTGGTTTTCATACTTGTTGTCTCATGCGTGACGTGCGGCACCTCAAATGTACGATAAGCAACCGTATAGTTCAACAGAGCCAAAAAGTTAAATCTTCTCAAATAAAAAACACCCGTAATGGGTGTTTTTTAAACCTTTAAATGGTTGAACGAACATCACCCGAAGTATCATCAGGAATCTCATCTTTTAGATGAGTGTCTTGATATCTCACGGGTTCATTTTTATTCAATGCGGAAATTTCATTTTGTTGAGTAGCAATCAGTGTTTCTTTAACAGTGTTATCTTTTTCAAGTTGCTTAACACGACGTTGCAAAACGAATGAGCGGAAGATTGCTACTGAGCCACTAACTAAGGCTCCTAGTAAAGCAGAACCTAATATAACTAAAATTAGCGGCCACTGTGCTGTACCAAAGACGTAGTTAACTGGAACATCATCTACATTTACAACTGCAAAAATAGCCACAATTACGGCAAAAATAAGTGCGAGTAGTAAGGACCATTGAAATTTCATTGGTATTCCTCCTTTTTCTAAATGAAACATTTGTTACAGTATACGTATAAAAAGGGAACAAAGTATAGTGTTCTATACCCTGTTCCCTTTGATTTATAAACTTTTATACTACAGGCTCGTCAGAACCCCATTTTTTGCTGTTTTCGTCAGCTTCAACATCAATTGCTCCACGTTTTTTAAGTTCGCGTTTTTTCAGTACGAACCAAAGTTGTGCAGCGATGAAGATTGAAGAATACGTACCGGAAATTAAACCAATTAGTAATGCAAGTGAGAAGTTTTGAATTGATTCTGCACCGAAGACTAATAATGCAACAACGACAAACACAACTGTTAAGACCGTGTTAACCGATCGTCCAAGGGTTTGACGAAGTGATTTGTTAACAATACTTGCAAGTTCTTCTTCAGTTTCGATTTTCTTAGAACGTTTCATATTTTCACGAATACGGTCAAACGTTACGATCGTATCATTTATCGAATAACCAACAATCGTTAGGATTGCAGCAATAAATGTAATATCGACTTCTAAACGGAAAACACTAAACACGGCAACCATAAAGAATGCATCATATAAAAGGGACACAATCGCAGCGATACCCATTTTCCATTCAAAGCGGAATGCAGTGTAAATAATAATTCCGATTGATGCGAAAATCAACGCATACACTGCATTTTTCGCTAGTTCACGTCCGATTGTAGGAGATACAGTGCTGATGTTTGGCTCTGCTCCATATTCCTTCTTAATCGTCGATTTCAGTCCGTTTATTTCTTCTTGAGAGAAATCTTCTTGATATCGAATAACCCCAATTTCTTGTTTATCACCAGAAATGACAATGTCTTCAGAAGGGTGATCAATTGACTCTAAGTAAGATGAAATTTCCTCTTTTGTCAATGAATGTTCAGACAAGATTTCAACACGCGAACCATTTGAGAAATCAATTCCTAAATTCAAACG
This sequence comes from Paenisporosarcina sp. P5_A11, assembly GCF_056400705.1. Classification (NCBI taxonomy): domain Bacteria; kingdom Bacillati; phylum Bacillota; class Bacilli; order Caryophanales; family Caryophanaceae; genus Paenisporosarcina; species Paenisporosarcina sp. P5_A11. The sequence goes on along the minus strand of NZ_JBFUKT010000019.1, from coordinate 9,517 downwards.
GAAAATCCCAAGTAAAATCATTCCTAGGACAAGAAAAGCGATGGAAGCTGTAAAGAATTTATTACGATATTTCACGAAATCAAAGCGATCAAATTTTGTTGGTAAATCTAGCGCACTGTAATTATCTTCAGCAGGATGGATAGTTGATTTTTTCACACCAAACAACCATGGTTTGCCATCGAAGAATCCGCTATTGACTAGTAAACCAAGGAGTATTCTTGATCCCCAAACAGCTGTAAGGAAACTCACTAATATACTAATGATTAACGTCGTTGCGAATCCTTTTACAGAACTTGTCCCAAAATAGAATAATACGACTGAAGCTAATAATGAAGTAATGTGAGCATCAAAAATTGCAGAGAACGAATCTTTTGCACCATTTTGAAATGCTACTTTTATAGATTGTCCAATACGTAATTCTTCTTTAATTCGCTCCGCGGTAATAATGTTGGCATCAACTGCAATACCAATACCTAGGACAATGGCTGCAATACCTGGCAAGGTAAGAACGCCATTGATTAACTCGAAAACAAGTAAGTTTAAATATACAAATACACCTAGCGTAATAACTGCAACTAAACCAGGTAAACGATAGTAGAGAAGCATAAATAAAGAAACAAGGATGGTCCCAATAATTCCGGCAAAAATCGTTGATTGAAGTGCTTTTTCACCGAACTGAGCACCAACAGATGTTGAATAAGTTTCTATTAATTTAACAGGTAATGCACCAGCATTTAATACACCTGCTAAACTTTTCGTTTCTTCTACTGTAAAAGCACCGTTAATTTCAACATTAGTTGAATTGATTCTTTCCTTAACGCTTGGACTTGAAACAAACTTCGGATTTTTTTTGCTAGCTTCTGCTGCAAATGAATCCTTGCCTTCTTCAAAGTCCAACCAAATAACTAATAAGTTTTCCCCTGGACCTTTTTGACTAATTTGTTGCGTCACATCTGCGAATTTAGCTGGATCTTTTAGTTCAAGCGTAACAATCGGACGGCCATTCGCATCAAATGTATCTTTCGCGCCACCTTCTTTTAAATCGGAACCGTCTAACATTAAATTATCGTCAACATCGCGGAATGATAAATTCGCCTGCGTAGACAATAATTCTCGAGCTGATTCTTGATCTTCCACACCAGCTAATTGAACACGAATGCGATTGCCGCCTTCGACTTGAATGTTCGGTTCGCTTACTCCAAGAACATTGATACGGTTTAACAGTGCCGTTGATGTATCCGTCACCATTTTTTCCGTGATTTTTTGTCCTTCTTTCAGCGGTTCGACTTGGTATAATACTTCGAATCCACCTTGTAAATCCAATCCCAATTTGATGTTGCTGACAACCGATTGTGCGGTTGTACCAATGGAAGCCGCAAATACTACGATAAGTAATAAAAATGCGATAATTCGGCCTCTTCTTTTCATATGTATATTTCCTCCTCAAATTGTCAAATGATAGTAAAACACCACTACCATTCTCAAAAAACACAATAAGATTATTATGAAACACGTAAGGCAATGTGTCAAATGGACTTAAGATTCAGACGACTCTGGCAATACTGGTACTGGTTTAACAGATTTAACTGTAGGATTCAATAATGCTTGAAGGTTACCTTCATTTAGTTCTGAGAACCAATTCGAGGTTTTAAAGTCTTCTATTTGAGTGTGTGTCATAAACTGTGCAGGTGAAACGGCTAAAACGTCATTGACCATTTCAGATACTCGCATGTCCAGTATGTCTCGCTTCCGCCATTTTTTATTTATACAATAATGCCAAATATCCGCCTCTTTAATGGAATTGTAGTTATACAAGCGAAACTCGTGAATCTTACTTTTCAATGCGGGCTGCACAAGTTGAAACAAATCTTCGTATTTAACACTCATTTAAACACTTCCCTCTTCTATGGTATTAAACATCGTTATTTTCGCATAAGAATATTGTATACGAATTTGGGTGACTTGAGAAGGAAGTGGCAGAATTGTCGACATTTTTACGTGGGACAATGGTATTAATGGGTGCTGTTTTTTTATCTAAATTGTTCGGTTTTGTTTTTCGCATTCAATTTGTGCGAATTGCAGGAGAAGAAGCTGTAGGAATATACTCAGCGGCTTATCCAGCATTTATTTTTTTCTTATCCTTAATACAATTAGGTTTACCGATTGCCGTTGCCAAAATTACAGCAGAATTGTATGCAGGAAAAAAACATGCTGAGATTCAATCACTCATGCGCAAAGTATGGAAACTAACATGGCTTTCCATATTCATTTTCGGTCCTCTATTATTTTTCACCATTCCGTATATCGCGACCAGTTTGTTAGAAAACGCAAATATTAGCACTACGCTATATATCGGCTTATTTACCATTCCAATTGCAGCTTTTGGTGGAATTCTAAAAGGGTATTTTCAAGGACTAGCAAAAGTTGAAGAAACTGCTTGGTCACAACTAATTGAACAATTTTTCCGCATTGCTTTAATCACTTGGTTATTGCCTTATGTAGTCAACCAAACAAGTCCTGGAGCTACAGCTGCTGCAGCCATGTCCCTAGCTTTATTGGCAGAACTCGCCTCGTTCTTGTACTTATGGTATAAGTACAAACGCGTGAAACAAACAACTGAAAAAGTCGTTACCTATCCAACTACTCCTATTTTAGAAGTAGCACTGCCTTCAGCTGGCAGTCGGCTGTTTGGTTCATTTACATGGTTTTTAGAACCCATTGTCTTTATTAAAGCATTAGCTGTTGCTGGTGTGACCGCAGTAGCAGCCACCAATTTATATGGAACGATTTCTGCTGTCTATATACCGTTATTGTTATTTCCTGCGTTTATTCCGTATGCTTTATCGATCGTCTTAGTGCCAGCCGTAAGTGATGCGCGAGCTCGTTCAAATCGTGCCATGTTACAAGAGCGTGTATCCTTAGCCATGCGCGTGTCTGCCATTACAGGTTGTTTTGCAGCGACCATTTTTTATTTACACGGAGAGCATATTGTTCGGGTGTTATTTCATGTAACAGAAGGAAAAGGATATATGCAACTTTTAGCTCCAGTGTTCTTTTTCTATTACATACAAAGTCCACTTCATGCAATTCTGCAAGCAATGCATGAAGCAAAGGCCGCTATGATGAATTCCATCTATGGTGGACTTGGCAAATTATTTGTGATGTTTGTGTTAGCATCTCAAGCTGGGATTGAAGAAAAAGGTGCGATTTTGGCCATTGGATTTGGTGTTTGTTTAACTTCATTTTTACATATGGCAACACTTCGTCAAAAAAAAGAAGCCGGTATTGGCTTCACATTTTTTGCTATACCGTATTTATTATTTATCATCGTCACGATTCTTCGTCCGGTCATTTGGCCTTTAGCGGAAATGCCTTGGGTAGCTGATAGCTTCGTTACTGGTTTAATGATTTTTGCTGGCCTAATTGTTTTTGGACAAATTCGTCTAACTGATATTCGTCTCCTACGTAAACTGATTAAGAAGACTTAAACCGTTCCCTCATTTGTATATATAACTTTTCTTTTTCATAACTACAATAAAACACGGTTGATGGGTCATCAATGTCAAGGTTTTTTAATTCTTCTAGCAACCATTGCTTATCTTGTTGAATCAACTCTAAATGAGATTCTTGTAAGTCACCATCTACAATAAGAGGCAAAACAGGATGATCTCCACCCATTTTAAATACAGACAAATTTCCCGACGACTCTAGAAAAGCATAAGCAACATCTTGAACAGAACCAACTTGCTGTTCACGAAGTTGTTGGAACAAATCGTCCAAATTGTACCTTATTTTCCGCATTTCCGATTCTATTATTTCACCATTGCGAATTATGATTGTAGGACTTCCATCAATTAAATCTCGAACCTTTTTACTTTTTAATGACCAGTAGGAAGTTCCTAGTTGGATGAACAATAATAATATCATTGGCATAATGGAACCAAACAAGTCGCGTTTTGGATCATCAATTGCAAACGATGCCACTTCTGCGATTAAAACAAATATAACTAAGTCCATTAGACTTAATTCGCCAACTTCACGTTTTCCCATTAATCTAAAGATAATTAATATTAATATATAAAGAAATATGGTCCTCAACGCTACAACAAGAAGTTCTTCCATATGCATCCCCTTTTTCTACTTAGTATGAGAAAAAGAAGACTGCACTATACAAAAAAACCTGTTTTTCCATAAAGGAAAAACAGGTTTTTGACTGTTCACTTAAACTGTTGCTGATTCGTCGATAACACGCGCGATAGCTGCACGTTCAAATTGAAGGCGAGTACCGTCTGTAATTGTTACAAAAACAGTTGAGTCATCTACTGCATCAACTAAAGCGTGAAGGCCACCTACTGTTACGATGCGATCCCCACGTTTTAAGTTAGTTTGCATAGAAGCTGTCGTTTTTTGACGTTTTTGTGCTGGTCGAATAATGAAAAACCACATTACAACGAACATCAATATAATTGGTGATAAACCGATTATTGTATCCATTCTATATATTCCCCCTCTCTATCTATACAACACGTGTTCAAAAGGAGCATAAAAAGAGCCGTTTTTGGAACTTAGGCTAAGAACGCCACACAATGTGGCAACACCTGAGTGACCAACGTCTGTTGCCCTGAGGCGGAGAAGTAATCCAACGATAAAGGTATACAGCCTAAATTCGCCACTCTCTGTGGCACAGGCTGCATGACATGCCTTCTGCAGGCCTCAGCTATTTTTAGCGGACTTTTTGAACATCATCTTCAGTAAGTATACAAGAATTAGAAGTTTTTTGCATCAGGTTTGTTATATCCATATTGTTCAAAGAACTCTGCACGGAAATCTCCTAGACGATCTTCTCTAATAGCTTGACGTACTTGCTTCATCAAATTCATTAAGAAATGCAAGTTATGGGTTGAAGTTAGTCGAAGTCCGAATGTTTCTTCGGCCTTAATTAAATGACGAATGTAGGCACGTGAATAGTTCTTACACGCATAACAGTCACAATTTTCGTCGATAGGACCGAAGTCACGGGCATTTTGAGCACCTTTGATAACTAAACGACCGTTACTCGTCATAAGTGTTCCGTTACGTGCAATACGTGTTGGCAATACGCAGTCAAACATATCAACACCACGAATTGCCCCATCAATAAGTGAATCAGGTGACCCAACCCCCATTAAATAACGAGGCTTATCGGCAGGCATAAATGGAGTAGTGAATTCTAACACGCGGTTCATTACGTCTTTTGGCTCTCCTACTGACAGTCCACCAATTGCGTAACCTGGAAAATCTAGTGATGTAATATCTGCTGCACTTTGACGGCGAAGATCTTCAAACTCGCCACCTTGTATGATTCCAAATAACCCTTGATCATTTGGACGAGCATGTGCTTCTAGGCAACGCTCTGCCCAGCGTGACGTACGATCCACACTTGATTGCATATATTCACGAGTCGCTGGGAATGGTGGACATTCATCAAACGCCATCATAATGTCAGAGCCTAAATCATTTTGAATTTGCATTGCTTTTTCCGGGCTTAAGAACATTTTGTCCCCATTCATATGGTTACGGAAATGAACGCCTTCTTCTTCAATTTTACGGAATTCGCTTAAACTGAAGACTTGGAAACCACCAGAATCCGTTAAAATCGCACGGTCCCAGTTCATGAATTTATGCAATCCGCCCGCTTCTTTAATAATATCGTTACCTGGACGCAACCATAAATGGTACGTGTTACTTAAAATAATTCCTGCTTCCATGGTTTTTAATTCTTCAGGAGACATTGTTTTTACCGTCGCTTGTGTTCCAACTGGCATAAATGTTGGTGTTTCAAATGAACCGTGTGGCGTATGCACAATACCTAAACGTGCACCTGTTTGTTTACATGTTTTAATTAGTTCGTATCGAATGGCTGTCATGCACGAACTCCTTTCTGATTAGCGGATGGGCGAATAAACATCGCGTCTCCAAAACTGAAAAATCGATAATTATGAGCTATAGCTTGCTTGTAAGCATGTAGTATTTTGTCGCGTGAAGTTAAGGCACTTACTAACATGACAAGTGTAGACTTTGGTAAGTGGAAATTCGTAATCAACCCATCAATGCATTTAAATTCATAGCCTGGGAATATGAAAATCGAAGTCCAGTCACTGTCTTCTTGTAATTGACCATTAAATTTGTTCGCAACCGTTTCAAGCGTGCGTGTTGAAGTTGTTCCAACCGAAATAACACGACCACCTGCAGCTTTTACTCGGTTAATAGTATCTGCTGTTTCTTTCGAAAGTCGATAAAACTCGGAGTGCATTTCATGGTCATCAATAGAATCGACGCTTACAGGTCTAAACGTACCGAGCCCTACGTGAAGTGTAATAAATACGACTTCCACGCCCATTGATTTAATGTCATCTAATAACTCGTCTGTAAAATGAAGACCTGCTGTAGGTGCAGCTGCAGAACCTCTTTCTTTAGCGAAGACAGTTTGATAGCGATCTTTATCATCTAATTTCTCCCGAATATAAGGGGGCAATGGCATATCGCCTAATTGATCTAAAATTTCATAAAAAATACCTTCGTAAGTGAATTTGAACAGACGACCTCCGTGGTTTGCTTCACCAACACATTGTGCTCGCAGTAAGCCTTCGCCGAAGGATACAACTGTACCAATTTTAACTCGCTTTGATGGTTTCACTAAAGTTTCCCACACATCTTCTTCCGTTTGCTTTAAGAGAAGGATTTCAATATTGGCTCCGGTCTCTTCTTTAATTCCCATCAGACGCGCTGGGAGCACGCGGGTATCGTTTAACACAAGGCAATCGCCTGCTTGAAATTCATGGAGAATATCTTTAAACGTGTGGTGTGAAACTTCACCACTATCTTTATCCAGTACTAAAAGCTTGCTCGATGTGYGGTCGGCAAGCGGTGTTTGCGCTATTAATTCTTCTGGTAAATGAAAATCAAAATCTTCTACTTGCATGGGTATACTTCCTTTTTATCTTTATTCCTCGTAATAAGGGTAATTAAAATGATCATACGCTAGTTTCGTTACGACACGTCCTCTTGGTGTCCGTTGTAAGAAGCCTATTTGTAATAAGTATGGTTCATAGACATCCTCAATCGTCGTCGATTCTTCCCCAATACTTGCAGCAATTGTATCCAGTCCAACCGGACCACCTCGAAAGCGTTCAATCATCCCAACCAATAACTTGTGGTCGATATGATCTAGACCAAGTGCATCTACTTGCAACAATTCAAGGGCTTCTTGTGCAACATCAAATGAAATGGTTCCGTTTCCTCTGACTTGTGCAAAATCTCGCACTCTTTTTAATAAGCGGTTGGCGATACGAGGCGTTCCTCGAGAACGACTGGCAATTTCACCTGCAGAAGGATGGTCAATTTCAGCGTCAAAAAGTGTTGCACTTCGAGACACTATTTCAGTTAACGCATGATTATCATAATAATCAAGACGTAGTAGGACCCCAAAGCGATCTCGGAGTGGAGCAGATAATGCGCCCGCTCTCGTGGTGGCTCCAATTAACGTGAAAGGTGGTAGATCAAGCCGCACTGAACGAGCTGATGGTCCTTTCCCAACCACAATGTCTAGACAAAAATCTTCCATCGCTGGATACAATACTTCTTCAATTGAACGATTTAAACGATGAATTTCATCAATAAATAAGACATCGCCTGGTTCAAGTGAACTGACAATCGCCGCTAAATCGCCTGGGCGTTCAATGGCAGGTCCACTCGTCATTCGAATATTGACTTCCATTTCATTAGCAATTACTGCTGCTAACGTAGTTTTCCCAAGTCCAGGAGGTCCATACAATAAAACATGATCCAAACTTTCTTTGCGCATTTTTGCTGCCTTCACAAAAATATCTAAATTATTTTTGACTTTATCTTGGCCAATGTATTGAGACAAATATTGTGGGCGAAGTGATTGCTCAAATCGTTCATCAAATTCCGAGACTTCGGTCGAAATGACACGTTCTTCCATGCCTATGACCTCCCTTCATCAGCCTTGTTTTAATAGCAATTGTAATGCTTTTTTCATGTAGCCTTCTGTATCAAGTGCCTCTGGTAAGGATACTAATTGCGGACGTACTTTCACTAGTTCACGATCTGAATATCCAAGTGCAGCAAGTGCTAAGAATGCTTCTTCGAGCTCAAGCTTTCCTGACGTTTCAGGGAATAATTGAAGCTCGTCTTCACCACTTGGCATTTCGAAGTCAATGGATAAGTCGCCTAATTTTCCTTTTAAATCAAGGATCATTTGACGCGCTGTTTTTTTCCCAACTCCCGGGAATTTCACTAAAAAGGTCTCATCTTCTCGTTCAATAGCTTGTACTACTTGGGACGGTTGTCCACTGGCAAGTATGGCTAACGCGCCTTTCGGTCCAATACCAGAGACTTGAATTAGTTTACGGAAAAGTTCGCGTTGATCAAGTGAAACGAAGCCAAAAAGTAACTGGGCATCTTCACGAACATTTAAATGTGTAAAGATTTGTTTTGGTTCTGGCGACACACGAAAAGCATATGGGTTTGGTGTGAATATTTGCCACCCTATGCCTTGTTGTTCCACCGTCATATATTCAGGTGTTATACGTGTAACTACACCTTTTATGTAATCGTACATTTAAGTCTCTCCTCACATTCAACGTACTGATTATAGCATATAAAACGGATGTTCGCAGGAAGAAACCTAGCAATCATCCATGTATAAAGCTTCGTATTTTACTAGGTACCGAACAATCTTTTATTTAAAATGTTCCAATCTGAGTATAGATGGGAAAAGATTCTCATCAACTATTCTACTAAATTGGAGGTGGTTTTAGATGGGGAAAAATAATGATACCTTTACTCACCAAAACAATCAACACAATAATCAGAATGAAAAAGGTGAAGTAAATGAATTACAGCGTAAAAAACTACAGTATAATCAGGAACATAGCAACCGTGAAGAAAATGAACAAAGTGTGGAAGATTCTAAAGAATAGACATAAAAGCAAACAACACCCGTGATTTCAACAATCACGGGTGTTGTTTTATTTTTATCGTAATTTAATTACATTTATGTCAAACATATTGCATCGATTTTTCGAACTAATCACTTTCAACGCGACGATTTCGCAATTTATTGAGCTCATTTGATAACCGTAGCTGTTCGATTGTTTACGAGAACCTACCACAATCATCCCATAATTGTGGCATATGTTTTAATGCTTTGTCAGTGAAAACTTTTAATTTCGGTAAAAATCCACGTAGTTGCAATTCAGATAATGTACTAGCATACAACCACTCACGCATCAGTTCGTTTGGAAATAACAAATAATTCCAATCAATTTTACGCAGAGATGGATTCTCTTGAATAAGTGCTTGTAAATCATAATCAAAATGAGGTAACACGCGATGTGACCATAAAATTAGTTCGACCTCGGCTGGACCTATGCAAGCCAAGTCAAAATCAATGATGTACATTTCGTCTTTTTTATCGATTACAAAATTATGATGAACGATATCACCATGTAAA